>JBFEPB010000078.1:0-6335 GCA_041550295.1 bacterium
GAATTCAAGGTTATTAAAACCCACAGGCCCGATGGTATCACCGACCGTATGGTAGCCCGGACACAGAACGCGCTCGATCCCTCCAGTAGAAACATAACCATAATGCCAGAAACTCGCATGATCAGAAGAACCGGTTGTGCCCGTGTAGCGCACCGGGCGTATCTTCAACTGCGTGTAAGTATCTGCAACCGTCTGATAGAAATCACAGGCGAACAAGCTGCACCCTGGTACGGCGGTCGTGTATCTCAACCGCATCGTATCGAAGAGCGGAGCAGTCACATATCCAATCATGTCGTAACAAAGCGCCGCGATGATCGTATCGTTTTCGCTCCTCGCCTCTGCAGCCAGATAATCGCTTCCAATCAATCCCTGCTCTTCGGCATTGAAAGCGGCAAATCTTATGGTACGTTCAAAACCATAATCCTTCATCACGCGCGCTGCTTCAAGCACCGCCGCAACTCCTGACGCGTTGTCGTCGGCTCCAGGCGCATAACCGTAACTCGGCAGATCATCCAGGTGTCCGCCAATCAACACGTAGTTTTGTGTCGTTGGATAAGAATGCCCAAATTTGATGCCAATGACGTTGTCTCCGTACAGGCTTGAGAAACTGTGCCGGTACACACTGTCACACCCGTACCCAATGAGCATATTGTTGATGTAATTCACTGCGACTATCCTATTGGAATCGCTCATCGAATATCGCGTATACATGCGCTGGAGGGTCAGTATCGTATTCAGGATATTCTCCGGGTCGACACTATTGATCATCTGCTCAATGAGCGTATCTCTTGAGATTGGAAGACTCCATAATTGATAATAACCTAAATCTCGTCTAACAATCGGCGTTAGGATTAACTGGTCTAACTCTACTTTTAATTCATTTAATCTCGGGACTTGCTCAGTGCTGGTAGCCAACAGAACACAATCCTCATATTGATCGATAATCCTACCGAACTGCGCAATGTCTTCCAACGATGCACCCAAAGGATAGACAAAGAGATACAGCTTGTCTATCGAGTTTTTATCAAGAACCCGATACTCAAGTGTGGCATTGTCCAATACCTGCAGTCCAGCATCATTCGTAACCAGGAGAGCGTAATCATCAATCAATTCGACTACTTGTAGATTCTCTCCTTCACTCGCCGCAATCCTAACCAGGTATGCTGCATCTTGTGCATAACCGGATAGAATGAACAGCAGGCTCAATAACATCACTTTTATTCTCAAATTCTCTCCTTGTCAGTAATTGTCCACTTCACTGTAAAACCGAACATCGCATCTCCCGAATCAATGAATTGGCAGCCTCAGGTCAACACTATTATTCTGAATATCTCGCGAAAGTCAAGTTTCAGCGAGAACCTGTTATTATACCTCGTCACACTTGCCGAAGAACCTTCTTCTGTATTGTGATATAGGCGGCGAAGATAGTAGTCAGCAATTGCAGCGCCGGCGAAACGAAAATCATCAGAATCAGCCAGCCAATAAAACTCAGTTTGGGATCATAGAGGATCAATGGTATACCAAAATTCGCGTAGTCGGTATTTGGGTCAAACAGCAACGCAAACATACGTCCCCAGATAATCAGCATAATGGCCAACGTAAAAGCAACACTCAATAGACTGTACTTCCATGTCCTCTGGAACAATCGATGGAGATTACCGGGTTCTCTCGAAAGCTGCCAAACAATAAACCAGCCAACAACGAACCCCAGAAAGATACAAAAAACAGGTACACCCATTCCCAGGGCAACGCATATGATATCACTTACCGCATAGATCAAACACGTGGTCTTGAGACGATGCTGGTCAAAGAACTTCATCTCTTTTGTGGTTCAACGTGAAGCAGCGATGTCTCGCATACCTTCTTATGCACATTATTCACTGCAATTTATGATTTTCCACCCAGGACGAAAGCCATTTCTGAGCTTTCTTATACTCTTCCCTGTCTTCCTTATATAGACATCTTGTTATCCTTGCACTTTTGTTGACAAAGTTCATATACATATCATATATACAAGAATTGCACGATATGCATTTGGCAACATTCTTTCCTTGCCCGGTGAGCCAACGGTTGGCTAAATCCGGCTCACATATAAAAGGTCTGCACATTGCCATAAAATCCACCTTCCCATCCTTGAGCAATTTTTCAAGATGCTCCACATCCTTGTTACCACCTACGAGAATTACTGGTATGGACAGGCTCAATTTTTCAACATACGCATAGAAGTACGATTGCTTATCTACAGAGTTTATTCGCGTATGCGACTCGGCACCAGGCATAGGCCTGAATCCTAATTCCTCCTCACTTCTGATCAGACAGTCATAACGGCCACCGCTAACTTCGATAGCATCGATGCCGGCACGTTCGATCTCCGATGCTATTTCGGGAAAAGAACTGATATCAATACCGCCTTCGACATAGTCAGTGCAGTTTGCCTTGATGAGAATCGGAAAATCGCCAACATTCTGTCGCGCCAGAGCCACTATTTCCTCGATTATTCTTCCTCTCTTCCTAACAGTCCCTCCGTAATCATCCTGCCGCTTGTTAGCATATGGCGATAAAAAGTCACAAAGCAAGGTACCGTGTGCCGCGTGGAATTGGACACCATCATATCCGAGTGATTTTGCTTTGATAACGCCCTGTGCAAAACACTCAATGATCACCCTGATCTCATCCTCGTCTAGGGCTGGTATGGGCTCCTTTCTAAAGGGGGACCGTCGTTCTGAGGGTGCCTTGCCAACGTAGCCAGTATTCAATTGGGCGATTATTCTGCATCGATCATCGGTTTTGTGAACGATCTCAGCAATTTTCTCAAGACCGACGACTTTCACGCTACCGAAAGAAGTGCTGGTATTGATCGGGCCGTCAGGCGTCACGGGAAAATCTCCGGTTATGATCATCCCTGCACCACCCAGCGTAAGCGTTTTGTAGTAATCGACCACATCATCGGGAACATTTCTTGTTACCGTGACCGGAATGTCCCATGTGGCTGATCGCACGATCCGGTTCTTCGTTATAAGATCTGCCATTACTCCTTCAGTGAAGATTTTGTAGTTGTCGCGCCGGATACCTACCCCCTCCACACACTAGGACTTTACTGCTCTGTTGTATCTCTGCAGTAATTCTTCTCGGTCAGCCAAAGGACGCGCAATCAGATCCAGAGTCTTCTTTGCGATCTTGCCCTTCTCTACCAGTTCTCGACCGGCTTGCCTTACCATTGTTAGGATCCTCGCGCCTTCTTTTGTCAATTCTCCTTTCGGCTTCATAAGAAAGGCATGCGGGCGGAGCACCGCACCGGCGAATTCCACACTGGCATCCTCGGCGAACTCCCTGGCAATACGTACAACTGTATCGAGGTTCTCCTTCTCCCACCAAGCACCAGTAGCCACCAGCGCAACCTTCTTAATCTTGACGTCATCACGGAATCTTGCCCTGGTCCGTCTGTCTCGCGTCTGAAGTTCCGGGATTACAAGAGGACACATACGGTTCATTATGTTTTGCATCTCACCAGGCAGCGGAATATAGACAGGAGTCGCGAGAACAAGGATATCGGCCTCGCGCAATACCGGATATACCTTCTGCATGTCATCTCTTATGTAGCATTTACCGGGCTTCCTGTACCAGCAATGCATCTCTCCGGTGCACGGTTTTACCTTAAACCGCTTCGCATAGAAAATGTTCACTTCAGCCCCAGCATCTCTCATCCCTTGAATTAAAGGGTCCATTAACATAGCCGTATAACCCTTTTCTGCTCTGGGACTTCCATTGATGGCGGCAACTCTAATCATAACGCCTCCGTACTATCGTTTCTCATGCCATGATAGTCACAAGATTGATCTTCACTCACAACTTAACGAATATGTAATTACAAAGGCCTTCGCAATTTAGATTAATGACGGCAACAATGTTATCAAACACAACCAGAAGCGGTCAGAATTTGCAGACATCTCCAAGATATAACTCGAGGTAGTTTTCTCCCCATTCTTCTCTGAAGATTTCCATTGCCAGACCGCCTGTGCAGTGGGAGGGTGCGATCGCCTCAACGCCCAATTCTCTCAACCTCGAAGATACCTGTCTCACCTCTTCGGCGGTTGCATTACCCAGATGAAACCCGCCTGTGACTAAGGCGATAGGTCTTTCTGGGATTACCTCTTTAACTCGTTCGATGATTTCCACGATCCCAGGATGAGCGCATCCGGTGATCACGTACAAACCCCTAGCACCATTCAAGATCAGCGCCTGTTCAAACAAAGCAATATTCATGTAGCTTGTTTTCATTTCACCGGTTGACCAGACATTCGGCAATATTTCAACCTGCTTATCTACCGGCACAAGATCAAGACGCGGATTCTGCTGCAGCACTGATTCCCTGGAGGAACCAGGAACATAGACCTTTGGAACTGTCTCGGCAAGGTAAAACAGAGCTGGCAGACCGTAGACATGATCCCAGTGGTTATGCGAAATGACAACCACATCCAGTTTTTCAAGATCAAGTTCCAGTGCCCTTACGTTCCCTATTAGGATAGCAGCGTCACCGCCGGGATCAAAAAGTATCTTATGCTGATCAAACATAATGAATGCGCTGAATCCTCCTCCCACCTGAACCCGAGCCGACGTCTTACCAGGAATGTTGTTATAAACAATTGTTATCGAGTTTTCGGACGGATCATCGGCAAATGGCTCTTGGCCAAACGACATGCTTAATGCCATTATAACACCGACCCAGAAAACCCAGTTATTCTTGCTTGGCATATCAGATTCCTCACTATTGATTCTAAGAACTGCATAAACATAAATATCGATTACGATGCACTTTCAATTAGATAGATCTTCTGTGTTACTATTTGGATACTACGATCTTTTCCTGAAGATCGTACCTATCATCACGACATCTCATAAAGTACACACCGGCAGGAAGTTCTATATTCAAAGAAAAGTACTCCCCTTGTGAAGCACCGACCTTGACTGTCCGCACCAATCTTCCCGATACATCGTAGAAACCGAACTCAGTATCAACATACTGCTGCGTTCGTGTTTCCAATTTTATGATACCCCGCGAAGGGTTGGGATACAAGAATACAGATGGTGATTTTGTGGAGAATTCGTTGCCCTCTATCCCAACCGTCTGGCCGAATTGCCTAAGCGCCGGATCCCCGAAGAGATTATAGTGGTAAGCCGGCAACCAGAAACCGGTATTACCCATGAAGTCATTTCGAGCAATATCATACGCGATTCCAATAACACCACTGCTTATTATCGTGTCCTGCAGTAGCCGACAGTAAAAGTGGTAAGGGATTCCGCCCGGGTCTGCCAGGCTGCTCCATGAAATCCGTGAACTACTGACAACACTTGAGGCACCGCGATAGAGAAGCATAGCACCTAGCCCGGTTTCCTCAGGTTTTCCGCACAGACACGAGCGCAGAAAACATGTTGACGGTTGATCATTATCAAGTGCGTAAACATCTGTAATGTAGAGCGACGTCGGCCATGTAATCTCCGTAGTCTCGGGGACACTATCGCCATCATCCCAAGCCCAAAGCTTCCGCGCGTAAAGAGGGACATTACCATGATGGCATTCGTACATGATTCCTCTGTTCTGCCAGTAAGCGATATGATTATCCCGAGTAAGGGAATCTGTGCAAGACAAAGTGCAAGGCCTCAGGCCGCCTTTCTCATAGAGAGTGACTGCACTTGATCGCGATAACACAGAATCAATCAACAACTGTTCACAGTAATCAGCGCCATCCATCCGTGCATTACCGGTATTATTTTCATTTGCATAATAGTACAGCGCGCCGGTCAACAACGACGCGGTCTTGTAGCCGATATCAGTATTCGTATCAAAAGCGATCAATTTTGCGCAAATATCCTCAATCACACCCTGGTCGCTGAAAGGAATCCGTCCCAAATGAACATCTGCATGGTAATCCGGGTCATCTTCGCCAAGCGGCTGAAAATTTGCAGTAAAAACCTCTCCATAGTACGCATCGCCATCGCTGTTCCACGAAAGGCTGTCGGGGTCGGTCAATTCGGCCAGATAGAGATCACTGGGTATGGGTGAGTAATCAGGATGATTATACGGGCTATTCGGGTCGTTATTAAAAGGAACCAAGTTCCTCCAAGGCATATCTGTCGAGAAACCAACGAGCAGCACATACTCAATATCCGCCACATTTGCCCTTAGATAATTTCTCAACTTCTGCGGACCATCAATGCCCTGTACAGTAGTGTCGATATACTCTTTCGTTACTACATGAACATCATATCCCTGGCTCTGCCTATGCTGAACAAGTGCATTGACTGAATTCTGGATCGCCGATGGTATTATGATATAA
>JBFEPB010000079.1:0-6315 GCA_041550295.1 bacterium
CCCGGGTCGGCGTGTATGGCGTGTAGTATTTCATCATACCGCAATCCAGGGAGCGGCATTATGGACTGAGGTGCCAGAAATACACGCGCGAAATCTTTCAGCTCGAATGCGACCTCGATCTGCTGCATGAGGCATGCATCGAACGCGAAGAGATCGATTACTTGCCCTGTGTATTCGTATGCATAACTCAATGCCTTTTTGAAATCGCCATTTGCTATGCTCAGGACACTGCCGCTCGACCAGTCAGCGCCGAAAGACCGTTTGGGCATCGCAGTCCAGCCTGAACCATGGTCCCACAGTATTACAAGGTATTTGTCGGCGGGGAAACTGCTTATGCCCCAGCCGAGAAAGTCGTACAGTGTTTCCCATGAACACATGTCGATCACGCCAAGTTCCTGGAGCACTTGAGACGATCCCTGCCCGACGAGGAGTCGCCTAGCCCCAATCGACGGTTTGTCGATCTGTACGACAACCGAGACGTGCTGGCTGGAACCGTAGAGTTCCATCTCGACCAGATCAGAGTCTGCCCACTGGGCCAGATCATTGTCCGCGGCGACATAGACAAGCATCGTCCAATCCTGCGCGAAAAGGGCGATGGGTAATAGCATCAGAGACAAGAGATGCTTCATCGTGTCATTCTAATCCGAAATGTAAGTGTAGTCAATCGGCAGTTGAAGAATCCGTGATAAGGGCGTAGTTGCGTTCACGGTCACCGCGCCGGTGGGAATAGAAATATTCGGGGTGGCACTTTGTGCAGTAGTTGAGTGAACCCAGGAGGTTCCTGGGTCCGAGGTCGCTAATGACAGCTGCCTTTAGATCAATGTAGTACCGGTCTCCGCGTTGCTGTAACGCAGTGGGATATCTCTGACCGAACTGATCAGCAACATCGGTCTGTACTTCGTAGCAGCACGGGCCGATGGCTGCGCCGAGCGCGTAGTGGAATTCCTGTAGCATATCCCGGGCCGCAACAGCGAGCCCGCCGATGATGCCGCGCCAACCACAGTGGATGATGCATATTTTCTCCAGAGCAAAAAGATACACGGGCAGACAGTCAGCGATCTTTATACCAATGTTCGTATCCCCCGAACCGATCAAACCATCCCCTGTCCTCTCATCCTGCGTATCAATGTCGACGATCACGCTGGAATGGATCTGGTTCAAGAAGACCGGCTTGAGGTCCCGGATCAGATCATCCTGGCTATCCTTTATCGAGTAAATAGCCGAGTACTTTCCTGTGGCAAATTGAAAATAACGAATCCCGCCGCGTGATTTCAGATGCCAGTGCATCAAGTGATCCTCATCAGATCTTTTATCTTGAGGCTGGTTTTCCTCTTGCCAAGGAATGCATCCTCGGACAGCGAGTAGAGGCAATTGACCTTTGTCTTGCCGATCTCAATATCAAGGATTTCCTCGGCGCGATCAAACGCGATCGCGGGGAAGGCCTTTCCTCCCTGGCGCAAGGCGATTTTGAGGTGATTCGTGCCGATCACGCGCGGGACACCGACGACTTCGAGGTCTTCACCCAGGAACACGGGCTGCGGGTTGGCAATACCGGTTGGCTCAAAGTACTTGAGGAAATGAACCAGATCCGGTGTTAATTCGTTGAAGTCGAGCCTGATATCATAGTAATTCTGTTTTTCGAAAACCGAGGCGTCAAAGCTCTGGGCATGTTCGTTGATGCAGGTTCTGAAGCGTTCAAGATTGTTCTGATCAATCTCCAGTCCGGCGGCTTGAGCGTGCCCGCCGTATCTTGCCAGCAGTTCAGAGCAGGTTCCTATTGCTTCCGTGATGTCGAACCCCGGGATAGAGCGCGCCGAACCTTTTGCCGTTTCCTGTTTAAGGGTCAATATTATGGTCGGACGGAAATATTCGGTGGCTATCCTTGATGCCACGATACCGAGCACGCCTTCATGCCAATCGTCATTTGCCAGAACAATTATCCGGTCCTTATCCCGGGCTGTGTTTTTCATGTTCGACACAGCCTCTGCGTATGTTTCATCCTGGATCTTCTTTCTCTCTTCATTGTCGACTGTGAGACCATGCGCCAACTTGAGAGCGCGGGGCATGTCATCAGTCAGCAGAAGCTCAAGGGCGATCTTTGCGTCGTGCAGCCGGCCGCAGGCGTTTATGCGCGGTCCGATTATGAAACTTAGATGATACGAATTCAGGTCCTTGCCGATACCCGTTTCCTTGAGTAGCGCCTGGATACCTCTTTTCCGGCTGTGAAGTATTCTTTTCATACCGTATTTCACCAGGACCCGGTTTTCGCCCACCAGGGGGACGACGTCCACGACAGTGCCCAGTGCGACCAGGTCCAGGTCTTGGTATAGCTCATCGGCAGGTCTGCGCATTCGTTCTTGGAGCGCAGTGATCAGCTTGAATGCAACACCGACGCCGGCAAGTTCTCTGAACGGATATTCGCTACCCGGCCGTTTCGGATTGATCAGGGCAAGTGCATCGGGCAGGACATCTTTTGTCTGATGGTGGTCACAGACTATGACATCAATATTGTGTTCAGTCGCATATTTGATTTCATCAAGAGCGCTACTACCGCAATCGACCGTGATGATCAGGGTACACTTTTCCTCTATTGCACGATTAACACCGCTTGAAGACAAACCATAACCCTCTTCTAACCGGTGCGGTATATAGTGCTCGACGCTCAAACCATACTTTGCAAGATTCCTGCTCATCAGTGCGGTCCCGGTTATGCCATCGGTATCATAATCGCCGTAAATCAACACTTTTTCTTTATGGTCGATTGCACGGTTGATGCGCGCAACCGCTTTGTCCATGTCTTGTAACAAGAAAGGGTCGTGAAGGTCAGAAAGGGAGGGGGCAAAGAATTTCTCGATTGCCTGTGGGGTGCGGTAACCGCGATTCTGTAGTATCTGAACCACTACACGCGGCACGCTTTTTCCCCTGATGTTCAGGTCGGTCGCCTGATTGCTATTATTATGCTTCGTTTGCCATTTGGTCATGAACTCATGCAGTAAAATGGAACTTTGGTTCGGAAAGATGCACAGAACCCTTACATATGATACTTAGATGGCACTGGTTGTCAACTGGTTCAGATGTGGGGTAATCTATAAGCCGGGTTCTGTAATTGATAGCCATTTCTCTTGACCCAACATCACTGCTGGGTTCTGCGCAACCTACCCGTTCTGTTCCCGCACCAGTGATGACTGAGCAGCGCCGGCAGGGAGAGAAGCGGGCCGCTTCAAACAGAACTGCTTGGTTTTGCTTCGGATGGGGTTTGCCGTACCTCTGATGTCACCATCAGAGTGGTGAGCTCTTACCTCGCCATTTCACCCTTACCCAGCACCAGAGGCGCTGGGCGGTATGTTTTCTGTGGCACTTTCCTCCCGCACCAATGGTGCGGGGCTTCCAGTTAGGAAGCATCCTGCCCTGTGAAGCCCGGACTTTCCTCTCACGTGGAGCGGCTACCCGATTACCCCACATTGAATTATAACGGCGCCAGATATTCTTGTCAATATTTCACATCGAATTGAATAAAGTATACCCTTCCTGGCATAGGGTAATCACGGTCTTCTGCTGTATTGCCGAATTGCAGCGAATAATCGGTAGCAAATAGGTTCTTAACACCCGCCGATAATGAAACCCTGCTGAATACCTCTTTGCTAAGGCTGGTGTTGATGACGAGGTAATCGTTCAGACTCTTGGTGTCCATGGACACAACCGGATAAGCATCATAGTTTGCGTAATAATTGACCCGGCGTCTAGCATACTGAGCAGAAATATTGAGACCAAAATCCTGGGGTAGTATGACATTGAAAACGGATGAAATAGTGAGGTCTGGTGTGAAGGCGGCTGGCCGTTGGACTTCTTCATAAACAATTAGAGAAGTATCTGCGACCCAGTCATAATAATCATACACGATCTCATCATTCGTTTGCTGGGCGTTCAGGTACGTAATTTCGATGCGGTGCCGGATAAAGTCAGTGATCAGATGTTTTAATTCCAGATCAAATCCCTTGATTGCCAAATAGTTGACATTCTGGGGTTGCCATAGGTTATTCTCCTGGGGTAGCCATGCGATCCGATCCTTCACGCTACGCACGAAGAAAGAGACTGCCGCAAAGAGGTTTGGCCACGGCGAACTCTCGGCACGTATCTCGTACGCCCAACCGTGCTCTGGTTTGAGACCAGGATTGCCCGATCGCGGCCAGTAGAGGTCATTGAATGTCGGTGCCCGATAGGTCTTACCGGCTGAGAGTTTGAGCCAGAGTATTTCGGTCGGCATGTAAGAAACACCGATCGCGGGTGAGAAGAAATCACCGAAGGCAGAATTACGGTCGTAACGGATACTTGGTGTGGTAGATAAGAAATCGTTCATGTTCACTTGCAATTCAGTCCATATTCCGACATTGTTTGAGCTCGCATGCCAGGTCGTATCGCCACTCAATGTTGAAGTTGTTTTGGTGAGAAGGGTGTCATAGGTTGCGTCCAAACCGAGTGTGAACGCGAGGTGCTCCGTATGAACGGTCAGCATTGTGTTGAAGCCGAGCATGTGAGTCAGGTAATTGTATTGCTCGTTTATAGTGTCACCGGAGAACCACCCTGCGTAGGTTGTATTAAAGGTAGTACGCTTGCGATCGGCAAGAATTTTGCTATGCCACTGAACATTATCAGTAACTTGCAGGTCAGCACTGAGATTTGCCAGCAGCGAGCGATCTATTTCCCGGTCAAAGATCGATGTTGCAGTACTGTCACCGAATTGCGGTACGGGATGTAAACTGTCCAAGAGCGGAACCGGCCCGGGAATTCCATAGTCCTTCTGGCTGTAGGTTATGAATGAGGAAATTTCTGCGCGTCCTGTCTCGTGAACAATCGATCCGGTAATATGGTATTTGGTCAGATCACTGTTGCTCCGGTAGCCGTCAGAATCGCCGTAACTTCCACTGAAGTCAAGATGAGTTTTATTTATTGGCAGGCCAAATTTCAACGACAGATCACTTGTATGCAAAGGATCATCGAGCATGGGTGTTGAAGGCGTGAATTTTATTGCGAGTTCTGGCTTCATCAATTCGCGTCGTGTAATTATATTCACGACACCGCCCAGCGCGTTAGCACCATATAGGCTTGCGACCGGCCCTTTGACGATCTCAATTCTCTCGACCGTGTTCATGTCGATCGCGCTGAGATCAGCCATACCATTGGTGACCGCGTTCAGCGTCTGACCGTTGACAAGCACCAAAGTGCCGTTGCTGGGCACTCCACGTAGGGAAACGCTGTTCACTCCGCCAGGTGTACCATAGTCCTTGAAATCGACACCAGCCGCAGCATTGAGTATTTCGCCGAGATTAAGGGGTTTCAATTTGTCGATTTCCTCTCGTTCGATGATCATGACCGCTACCGCTGCGTCCTTCAAGCGAGCCGGATAGCGGTGCGCCGTGACTACGACTTCATCCATTTCATAGGTGACTTGTGCAGTCAGCAAGGATATAAACAGTAGTAGCATGACTCCTCCTTTCGTCCGAAGGTCATTTGTGACTGGGGATAGGTCTCCTGGCTTATCCTGCTCTGATCAGCCTTCCCGTCCTGCACATATTAGATACTGCGGTGACAGTGGCTTTCTTCGATCAGAGAAAAGATGGAATTACAGTGGCGGCGACCGCGGCCGATTCTCACGGCGCTTCCCTTGAATCCACCAGCCGGTTAAGTATATCTTGGGCAAACAGAATTGTCAAGTAAATTACTGAATGATGAGATTGTAAGTGGATTCTAAAACAATCCGGCAATGAAAGTGAGTAATATGACAAAAAGCACTGCCGGTAGTAAGTTGCCGACCTTGATGATTTTGATGTCGAGCAGTTTGAGACCAATGGCAAAGATCATGATACCGCCGACACTCGTGAAATCATTGAGATAGACAGGGTCGGTCAGGAAACTGAACTGCTGGGCGAGTAGCGTTAGCCCGCCCTGGATCACGAGTACGGTGATGGCCGAGAAGATGACGCCGAGACCCATAGCCGAAGCGAGAATGATGGATGCTACACCGTCCATGAGGGATTTGATGAAGAGTAATTCAGGTTTGTTCTGAAGTCCGGCCTGTATCGACCCCAGTATGGTCATGGGTCCGACACAGAACAGGAGGCTCGCAAAGACAAAACCCTGGGCAAAGGATGCCTCGCCTTGGCTTTTAACGAGACGCTTCAGTTTCTCGCCGATGCCCTCGAGAAATTCCTCGATATTTAGTGTCTCACCGCACACACCACCGAGTATCAAGCTCAAAACGACAACGAGCGGTCGTTCCATCTGAATGCCCATTTTCACTCCCAGCACGCAGGTGAA
>JBFEPB010000080.1:0-6290 GCA_041550295.1 bacterium
TACATGCTTGGGCGATTCTGATTTCACAAGATGTTCGGCAATGGTCCTTGTGTGTACATCGGATAAACCAGTTGATATAATAAAGTAATCAGTGATCGGTGAAAGACCGCGCACATCGAATACGACGATGTCCTCGCCTTTTTTCTGTTCGATCATCCGTGCTAGCTTCGTTACCAGTGCACTGCTTTGCCGCTCCGTGTCCATATGACCTCCTAAAACTCCTGGGTGATATCGGGAAAATAGTCCAGGTAGTCCTGGCCAAGGATCAAGCTCACCTCGAGATGTAGTGCTGGATCAACATCCTTGCCAATATATCTGCAACCTATTCGCGTGGCAAAATACTTCGCGTTTCTGCAGTCGTCCGTGCTTCGTTCAACGACGACTGATGTCTCAAAATCAGAACGTTCGGCATTACCGATCTTAACGACGTTGAACCCCTGTTTCCTGAGGACGTTGGCGACCTTTATCGCCAACCTATTCTCACCGCAGCCATTCAATACTTCCACCCGGATACTGCTGTTTTTCCTGCGAATTGCCTCAGGATCCTCGCGGGTGTGCATGAAGATTATCGATATCAGGAAGGCAGCAAGTACGATAACGAGTATGTAGAGCAATGCTTTGCCGGCAGAATTCATTTCCGCGGGGTGATCCTACACATGCTTCAGGTCCATCACCTTACCGTCCCTTATCCAGGTAAACGGTCCAATTGTTTCTCCTGGGCTTATGGTCGTGTCACCTTCGATCAAACTGAACGGTCGAATGTGCACGTCTTCGCCGATCCTGACCGAAAGGTCGATGCTGGTTGTCACTGGGTCCTCGATGTATACACCCTGTTTCATCAGCTGGCTGAACCAACGATCCTTGACGATCGCACGCACCCGGGCAAGTTGCTCTTTCGTATTGATGCCGATCGTTTCTTCAATGTTCTTGATCAGATAACCAGCTGCCATCCTTCCCGTGCCCGCTAGATTACGGACGACATCGGTCAGGTAGTACTCGCCCTGCCGATTATCTGTGGTCAGTGCAGTGAGTCCTGATGCTATGAGATGGGTTTTCCCGAAGTACACACCGGCGTTGACCTCTTTGATAAGCTGCTGCTCAGGCGTAGCATCAGTTTGCTCGATGATACTCACTACATGGTTGTTCTTGTCACGAAGGATCCTGCCGTACCCGAAGGGATCATCGGTCTCGCAAGTAAGCACCGTGATGTCGGCGTTTACATGTTCGTGGTATTTGATCAACGCCGATACGGTTTCTTTCTGCAGCAGCGGTACATCGCCGCACAATATGAGAACATTTTCGTGTGCTGCCTTTTCGAGCCCTCTTTGTGCAGCGTCGCCTGTGCCACGGGGCTTTTCCTGTAGGGCGTAGCGCACGTTTTTATCCAGGTTGCTGTAAAAATCATTTGAGCGGTCACTGACCACAAGGATAGTTTCAGCACTACCGACGTCGCACGCAAGGTCCAGCACGAACGAAACAACTGGTTTGCCCAATATCCGGTGCAGCATTTTTGGGGCTTTTGATTTCATGCGTTTGCCGACACCGGCAGCGAGGATGATCGTGCTTATTTTCTCCTGTAATATGGGCTCTTTTGTGGTTGCCACAACTAAATATAATCAAATAGGCGAATCTGTCAAGTGGAATTGCGCCTGAGAGTATTACAGGTTGAATGATTAGTGAGTACGTATCGCCCCAGCATTACCAACTTGACTTATCGGGAAATATGGTTATGATTACCATAATGAAACGATTGACCTTCGTCCTCTGCATTGTTTTGCTTTCATGCAACGAATTACCAATAGGCGAGGGCGAATTGGGGCAGCGAGGTGATTTCGCACCGCAATTCTTAGAACTGAATCTGTTCTCTACTTTTACTGAATACAAGAATATAAACACCGGTAACGCCGCCAATCTCGTCTTCGGTATGAATGCCGAATATGAATCCCGGGTCATGCTCACTTTTGATTTCCCCGATACGACTTACGAAGGGCTCGATGAGATCAGAATGATCCTGAATATCAACGGGAAATTCAATAATGATACAGTTCCGTTCAGCCTTCATCTGATGGGTGCTGAGTTCAATGAGTATGAGACCGACTGGACGCGCCGGAACCTGGACGATTATTGGACTACGCCCGGAGGCGATTTTAGCAGTGACTCGATCCGTTACGGCATTGCTCAGGGTGATTCAGTGATTCTGTATTTCAACTACATTGAACTGGAACAGATAGAAGCTGCTTCAGGCATCATCATCGTGCCACGTGACACGGGGTTCTGCTATATCTCATCACGGGAAGGGGAGAATCCGGTGAGGATAATACTCGAGAAGAATGAAACAATGATTCCAGCATTTGTTGATGCGGATTGCCACATAATCAATGGCCCTGAACCCTCGTTGTTTGACGACTGGATCGGTTCGGGCTGGGTTTATCGCGATTTCGTTAGATTCAACTATGACACCCTGCTCGACAGCACAATGGCCATTTATGCCGAATTATCATTCAGATGCTCAGAGTATTTTGGCAATCGCGATACGCTCGAAGTTGGGGTTCGCCAGTTGCTCGAACCGTTTTCGACGTTCGATACGCCGACTGGGCCGCTGATCGCGCTGAAGAAAATAGGCGTCGGCGATACGATCGTGACAATAGATATTGTGAAGCACGCCGAACAATTGATAGAACCTCCCGATTCCAACTTCGGTTTCTATATCACCATTACGCCAGAGACCTACGATATTTCGCGCGTGAAGATCGTGCGCGGCTCTCATCGTCTGAATATCGGGTATATCGAGCCGCCCGAGCCGCGGTAGCGCCCTGCAATGGCGATCTTACTCACTTTTCTGATCAACGCATCGATCTTTTCGATCGGAGGTGTCGGCGAAGACCTGCTGGTTTTCGAATCCCCTTTTGTCGAGCGCGGCCGTTTTGCGCGCCTTGGTTTCACGATAAATCCCGAATACATGTTATTGAGTGAATCAGGTGAGTTGCGAGGCGTATTCTGGACCAATCCGCTCAAAATGTCGCTATCGGTGCCGTTACCCAAAGGATTTGGTGTGATGGTGGGTAACCGCGAGCGCTTCAATCAGTGTTTTGATGTATATCTCGAGGACAGTACATTGCAGATACACGCGGTTGGTGAAGGTGGTATCGAGGAAGTCTTTGCTGGTGTGAGTAAACGGCTCGGGCCTATTGACTTCGTTGCCACCGGGTCATTTCTCTTTGGCAGTGCTTGGGAAATATGGACCCATAGCATTGGTGCGTACAGTCTCGTCGACACGTTTTCTTACCGTTACCGGGGCAGAATCTTCGCGGTTGGATTAAAGCATGACCTATTCTCTGTTGCATTCGAGAGCTTTGGTGAAGTAAGAAAGATCTACATGCCGGAAGATACCACAATGATCGACCTGTCTGAGCGGCTTTTGGTCGGCGTCCACCCAAGAATCGACGAGTGGTCGTTTGGTTTATTGTATGAGCGATCTTTCTGGAGCGGAGATGAATTCAATTCACCAAACCGTTTCAAGGTTTCGCTAGATCGTGGCGGTACAGGCTTTTCATATTACTTCAACCCGTGGTATCTCAACGATGTTACAGAACACGGTCTTTCAGCGGTATTTAGCCTGCCGTTGCGAAATATCGGGAGCATAGACGTTGAGATGGACATTGCGTTGAGGAACAGGGACCAGTTACGCGAGTTCTCGGTATCACCGAAGCTAACATTTGTGTTGAATGAATTGTTCGCGCTCAGAAGAAAATAGGTATACCAAAGTTCATTCAATAACTTTGTCGCACAGGTGTCGAATCATTCATGAAAAATAGCATACTTCTGCTCGACGATGAAACAAGTCTAATCAAGTGGTTGAGTTATGCCCTTGAGCAGAAGGGGTATCGGGTCTATGCGACCACGGATTCGAGAGACGCACTGGTTGAAGTAAGAAACCAACAGTATGATCTCATCATTAGTGATATTAAGATGCCAGAACTCGACGGCTTCGAATTCCTGAAGAAGGTCCGCAGCATCCATCCAAGTGTGCCCTTCATTTTCATTACTGCATTTGGCTCAATGGATTCGGCAATAAATGCGCTGCGCGACCGCGCGAGCGACTATATAGTCAAACCATTCTCCATTGAGGAAATATTGATTCGTATCAAGGCGAACCTCAGCGGCCACGAGAAAGAAACGATAGAGATTATTGGAACGAGTAAGCAGATGAAGAATACGCTGGCCATGCTCGACAAGATCGCGGCTACAGATACGACGGCCCTGCTGCTAGGTGAATCCGGTACGGGTAAAGAGCTATTTGCTCGTGAAATACACAATCGTTCGAAGCGTGCCAGGTTCAATTTCGTCACTATTTCTTGTGCTGCTTTGCCCGAAACACTGCTTGAAAGTGAACTGTTCGGCTATAAGCGCGGCGCATTCACCGGCGCCGCTACAGACAAGGATGGGCTTTTCAAAGTAGCTGACAAGGGAACTTTTTTCCTCGATGAGATCGGCGATGCACCGGCTGCAATCCAGGTAAAGATATTGCGTTTGCTGGAGGAAAAGGAGATCGTTCCGCTTGGTTCGACAAAACCGATCAAGGTTGATGTGCGGCTGATCGCTGCTACCAATAAGAACCTTGTCGAAGAATTGAAAAGGGGTAGTTTCCGGGAAGATCTGTACTATCGACTCAATGTTATCCCGCTGGTCCTCCCGCCTTTAAGAGAGCGTCGCGATGATATTCCAGTGCTCGCTGAGCATTTTCTTAAGGAAATATGCAGAAAAGAAAATATCGGAGAGCGCACAATACGGGCAAATGCCCTGCAGATGCTTAAGAAGTATGGCTGGCCCGGCAATGTCAGGGAATTACGTCACGTCATTGAACGGGCAGCTATCCTGACCGACTCGCATTACATAGAGCCACAGCACCTGGGTCTGCCCGAACAAAAGGGGAGGAGTTTGAATCAACTCCAAGCCGAGGAGATAGCAAAGGTCATTGAGCAATGTAACGGAAACATCAGCAATGCAGCAAAGAGTCTGGGTGTGTCCAGAGCAACACTCTACCGTAGATTCAAAGCTATCAAGAAGAAGAAGGGTAGCTGAAACGCCCAAGGTTGTGTAAATACCTTATAATTGACGAGACTTAAGTGTTTCATTTTGATACACATGAGACAGCATGAGACAACTCACTTTGATATTGTACTTGATATTTCGTGACTTTTGTCTTTTCTGAACTGGCATGAAAATTGCAATTATATGTAATATTCTGGTCTTTAAAAAGATATTTGTTCCTTCCAACAAGATGGGTGTGGCTTTCTGAGAGCGGAATGAGGCGTTTGCCTCAATAATCGTACTGACTGTGTCCTAAAGCCTCTTGGTTAAGCAAAACCGGGTTCTATTTTCGACCTTTCAATATTCGGGGGCACATCATTCAATTTGAGTAAAATCATTCTTTGCTGAGGAGGCAGAAAATGAAAAATAAGGGATTTACCCTGATTGAGCTCATGGTGGTGGTTGTTATTATCGGTATCTTGGCAGCAATCGCGATACCCAACTTCATCAGCATGCAGAAGAGAGCGAAAGAAGCATCACTGAAAAACAACATGCATACGGCGCAATTGGGCATCGAGGACTTTGCCACGTTATCCGAAGGCTTTTATCCGGTCAATCTGGCCACATCGGTTAGCGCGGCAAATCCGGCGATCGTTGGCAATCTGCTGTCGGTCGGCGGAGCAGAGCCTATCGCTGTGACTCCAGTTGCTCCTTGCTTGCTGCCATTGACCATGAAGAACCCGATCATTGCTGCGAACAACTGCGGGCAGACCCTGACCCCAGCGCCGGCATTCGCTGCTGGTCTCGAGGGCGTTTTCAATTGTGAATTCCTTGATAATCTGGGTGCTGCTGCTGTGCTGAATCCTGTGACCGGAAGCAATTGCATAACCTATAATGTCCATGGGTACGGCATTGATAGCAAACTCGCGTTGGTACTCACATCAGGTCAATAGCACGGATTCGAATTGGCTACTAACAGGGGAAGGGGGCAAGCCCCCTTCCCCTGCGTCTAATGGTAAGAAAGAAATGTCAACTTATTGTATAAGTAATTTATCGAGGAGAGGCTTTACCCTAATTGAACTGATGGTCGTGATTGTAGTGATCGGAATCCTTGCCGCAATAGCCATTCCAAATTTCATAGCCCTGAAAGACCGCGCGCTTGAGGCAAGTGTGAAGGCTAATATGCAGGCAGCGCAAATGGCAGTAGAAGATATGTCTACATTTACTGAAGGCCTTTATCCCGGCGACCTTGATACCGA
>JBFEPB010000081.1:0-6229 GCA_041550295.1 bacterium
AAGTAGGTATTCCTTCTCGGTTGAACGCGATATCATCAGCATCGGTACCAGTAAAGCTTGGCACCGCCTCCACTTGATATAGTGTATCCAATTCTTTTGCCGTGTGAACAAGTCGTTCGAAAAGCTTTGAGGGTACCGTTGCTCCGCGAATGATCGTCGGACCATTATCCAGAGGAAAGGTCTCGTACCCTTTCAGATCAGGATGCTCGGCATGCGTTACATCAATAACGACTGCATAATCAACCGGCAGTCGATAGGCGTGAATCTTTGCGCCTAGGCCAGTATATTCCTCCTGGCTCGTTGCGACAAAATACACATCCAGATCATGTTCTGCCTTCGCCAATTCTTTCAGCACCATTATCCCGCACGCAACACTGGCACGATTATCCAGGGCCTTTACCGTCCGCAGGTGATCGTTCAGCTTGCCATAAATGCCGGCAAAAGAAACATAGTCACCGATCTGTACTTCTTTCTTTATCCTGGATGGTAGCATTCCTACATCAACAAAGAGATCCTCAAGCCGCGGTGCCTTGTCACGTTCCTCTTTTCCCAAAAGATGCGGGGGTTTTGCAGCAACATATCCGCGTAATCTTCGCCTGCCGCAGACAACAACTTCTTGACCAGGCAGTATACGAGTATCGGCGCCGCCGATCTCGCTAAGAAATATACGACCCTCTTTATCAATACTCGATACCATATAGCCTATTTCATCCACATGGCACGCCAACATTACGGCACCCTTATCTGTACCCTTCAGGTGCACGCTAACACTACCATCTTTTTCTCTAACCGAGGGAATACCGTCTGCTTCCAGGATCTGAATGATCACCTCAGCGATGTCACCTCCATACCCGATTCCGATTGCCAGAGTCAATCTCTCGAGCAGTGTATCAAGATATTCCATCATGCATGCCCACGGCGATGAGAGCCATGCCTCCTATGTATGGTCTCTTTTGACGGTTCATCTTCGAGACTACAGAAAACCAAGCTGCCCTTGTCAGACGTGATCATGGTCTGTACCCGGGCGTTGACGACCTGGTTCATATGCTTCACGGCATTCTCCACAACAATCTTGACACCTTCGATATAACCAACACCTTCGTTGGCACGTAAACCCTTTTTGAGAATTCTGACCGAGATCAATCGATCAGGAATGAATATCGGGATCAGCGTGCGATAGAGATCTCTGATATCAATGATCTTCACCTTTGGGAACGATTTCGCGTGTCTACATAGTTCATCCGACACAGTAAAGACCTTGGCCTTCTTCCTGTTGGCGACGTCGAGGACGCAGATTTCTTCCAGAAGACCATTACCCTTATCCAGAACGTATTCGATTGGTATCCGGCTGCCCAAGGACCGGAAAATCGTATCAAAATTAGGGCCGCTCGTTCTCATGACTATATCACGTACGAGCTGGGGAATAATGATCCTGCCCTCAAAAAATTTCTTGCTGAACAATTGGACTATTCTCCCATCGAGAATACTTGAAGAATCAAGTACATATCTGTTCTCGCGCTTAAAGAGCACCATTTTTCCTCCTAATAATTCATCTAAGTGTAATCTTAACGGCCTCTTTTACCCCATCAACTTCGACGATCTGAATCCTGCTTTTACCCAAACCATGTTTACTCTTTCTGGGGATGACCGCGGATCTGAAACCCAGCTTTTCCGCCTCTTTCAGGCGTGAGGAGATACCATACACTGGTCTCACCTCGCCACCCAAGCCTACTTCACCGATACTCACAGTGCCTTTCTCAATGGCTTTGTTCCTCACCGAGGAAGCGATAGCGAGAATCAGACCGAGATCGCATGAAGGTTCGGCGACCTTGATACCGCCGACGGCGTTGACGAAACAGTCCATGCCGTACACACCGATGCCAACCCGCCTCTCCAGTACAGCAAGAAGCATCGCCAACCGTTTCGGATCAATGCCCGTTGCGACACGCTGTGGATAATTGAATGACGCCGGACTGGTCAGTGCCTGTACTTCAACCAACAGAGACCTCGTGCCTTCTATGACCGAGGTCACAGCAGAACCTGATGCAGTGGAATCGGATATGAAAAGGCTGGATGGATTGGCAACCTCGTTCAGACCACTCTCAGTCATTTCGAACACTCCAATCTCATTCGTCGAGCCGAACCGATTTTTGATTGCCCGCAGGATGCGATACTGTTGACTCTTGTCTCCTTCGAAATATAGTACCGTGTCGACAATATGCTCCAACGTCTTGGGGCCGGCAATCGCACCAAATTTGGTCACGTGACCGATCAAAACAGTGGTCACTTCTCTTTCCTTGGCAAATCTCATCAAATCAGCACCGCATTCTCTGACCTGAGCGACCGAACCAGGCGCCGAAGTCAACCCCGTTTTGTATGTTGTCTGTATTGAGTCTATTATCAGGAGCTGCGGCATGGATTCGCGCGCTGCCTCGAGGATCGAATCGAGTTCGGTCTCCGATAGCAGATCTATTGCCGCATCCGCACTGCCCAAGCGCTCTGCACGCATGCGGATTTGGTATGGCGACTCCTCACCGCTCGCGTATAACACCCGACCATCGGCACCGGCAATTAACGATGAAATCTGCAGCATTAATGTGGACTTACCTATTCCTGGATCTCCACCCAACAGAACCAGCGAGCCTTTGACAAAACCGCCGCCGAGTACGCGGTCAAGTTCGGCAATTCCCACGCTCTTACGATCTCTCGTGGCGAAAGGAATCTTACTCAGCGAGACCGGCATCGCGCGTTTCGATTTTCTGGCACCATCCTTCTTTTCGAGGATCTCCTCGATCATTGAATTATACGCGTTGCATTCCGGGCATCTACCCAGCCATTTGGGTGCAATGGCGCCGCAGTTCTGGCAGACAAATTGGGTTCTCATTCCGTGGATGCTGATCTATGCAAGGACTAAAATACCTTTATGTTAATGTACTTTTTCGGGTTTTCGTTGATATCTTCAATGAGCGCTCTCAGAGCAGCATTAGTTTCTCTCAGTTCCTCGTAGAGTTCGTCGGACTTAAGGAGGCGGCCAACAGTACCATCCCCTTTAAAGAGCATAGACAAAGAATCCAATCGCGCGGCGAGCACATTTATTCTGTCAACCGGTTCTTCAAACATCGTAAGAAGCCGATCAACGCTTCTCCTGAGATCAGTTGAAAGACGGGCAATCGCTTCGTCAAGGTCAGGAATCTCTAACCCGGTAAAAGTTGCTACCAGACTGTCCAGCTGACCCGCCAGTGCTTCAAGGTCCAGTGATCCGCCGGTTCCGTAATAAACATCCGGTATTTTATCGCCTGTCCCAGGTGTAACCTTGACGTACTTATCCGCGCCGATGTAGCTGACGGCGCGAATACCAATCTCTGTATCATCTGGCATACGCACATCAGGATCCATTGCCAACATAACCAAGACTCTGTTCTCCTGGATCTGCATCGATTTCACCTTGCCCTTTTCTATGCCGTACACAAGTACCGGATCGCCTTGCCTCAAACCCTCCACATCCTGGAAATAAACCTTTACGTCATAAGTGTTACTGAAGAATACCTTGCCCGAAAGCCACGTATAGAGCGCAATGAACAAGATAATACCGACGATAACGAAAATCCCTACAAATGTCTGTCTCAATCCTTTAGTCATACAATTCCTTTTCAATCCTTGATAATTTGCTTATCTTGCCTTTCTTGAGCATGTATATCTGATCGCCAACCGCCTTGGCTGTAGTAAGATCGTGAGTCACAACGATACCGCTGTTCGTGTATTTCTTCTTCAGATTCTTGATGAGACCTACAACCTTGTCCGTCATGATCGGATCAAGCCCGGTTGTGGGCTCGTCATAGAACAAATACTTCGGATCAAGCGCCAGTGCGCGGGCTACGGCAACGAGCCGCCTCATGCCGCCGGAAAGCGATTGGGGGTAAAGCTTGGCCTTGCCTTGCATACCGACGACTTCAAGGAGACCACAAACACGATCCCTAATTGCTCGCGAAGACAGATCAGTGTGTTCGCGTAGCGGAAGTGCGATGTTATCGACAACGTTCATGGAATCGAACAGCGCCGTACCCTGAAACACGAAACCAACTTGCTTTCTTATCTCATATATCTCTTTCTCGCCTGCTGTCTGTATTGATTTGCCGTCGAACAGAACCTCCCCCGTGTCGACCGGGAGCAGGGCTAACATCGACTTCAGGAGGACGCTTTTTCCAGTGCCCGACGGACCAAGTACAACAACAAGAGCACCATCGTCAATGCAGAAGCTGACGTCATCGAGGACGACCAGCGAGCCAAACGCTTTAGACAGCTTCTTTACGTCTATCACCCGAATATCACTAGAGCGACGAGGAAGTCAAGTGTGAGTATCAGGATCGATGCCGTTACTACGGCATAGGTAGCAGCACGGCCAACCTCACGTGCTCCACCCCTCACATTGAATCCAAAATAACAGCCTGCGGTGGCGATTACCAATGCGAAAAAGAATGATTTTGCCAATCCACCAAAGAAATCCTTAGCGTAGAAAAAATGTGTCAGCCCGTAGTTGAAAACATCAAACGGCACCTTCAGGAAAAAGTGTGCATAGCTCCCGGCTACAATCAATGAATCAAACTCCGCGATGACGGTCAGCACTGGTAAGGCGATCAGAGTGCCCATTATCCTGGGCAGATTCAGAAATCGATAAGGATCGACAGCCATTATCTCGAGCGCATCGATCTGCTCGGTGACACGCATCGTACCGATCTCAGCTGCCATTGAAGAAGCGCATCGACCACTGACCATCAAGGCAGTGAGGATCGGTCCCAGTTCGATCAAAACCATTCGCCCGACAGTCATGCCGAGAATGTATCTGGGCACGGTCCCGGCAACCTGGTAGGAGGTCTGAACTATTGACACTAAACCCACAAAAGCCGCGATGATCACGATGATCGGTAGCGAACCAACCCCCACTTCATAAACCTGACGGACAATGCGATGCTTGGACTGACGCAGCTGCCAAGGTATGAAAACACTACGGAAGAAGAAAGAAGAAAAATCACCGATAGCGCTAAAAAGGTTCATCCCCCTCCTCGGTTATTTCCTCTTCTCTTAATGTCAAATTGGCAAACTGGGTGAATTCATTACGGAAATTCAGCTCGATCATGCCAGTCGGCCCATTACGCTGTTTGGCGACGATTATCTCGGCAATACCCTTTTTCTCGGTTTGTGGATCGTACACTTCATCGCGATAGATGAAGATAACTACATCTGCATCCTGTTCGATCGCTCCGCTCTCACGCAAATCAGCCAATATCGGACGTTTGTGTTCACGGTGTTCCGGCATTCTCGACAACTGAGATACGACAACCATTGGACAATCCAATTCCTTGGCTAAGGCCTTGAGAGACCTTGAGATTTCTGAAATCTCCTGCTGTCTGGATACGGTTTTGGCCAATTTAGGGCCGTCCAGAAGCTGCAGGTAATCGACTATCAACATATCGATGTTGTAATCGGCCTTCAGGCGCCTGGCTTTGGCCTTTAGTTCATATATTGAGAGCTGGGCTGAGTCATCAATAAAAATGGGTGCCTTGTCAAGATTACCGGCCGCCGTGGCAAGGTTCACCCAATCCTCATTACGTAACATGCCCCGGCGTAAATTCTTCAGACTAACCCTGGCCTCGCTGCAAAGCAATCGTTGTACAAGGGCCTCGCCCGACATCTCTACCGAAAAGATCCCAATCGGAGCATTGTTCTTTATTGCCGCGTATGATGCAACATTCAGAACAAAAGCTGTTTTGCCCATCGAAGGTCTTCCGGCGACAACAACAAAATCACCCTTCTGAAAACCGGATGTTATCTCATCGAGTTCATAGTAGCCTGTTTCCACGCCGGTGATCATCCGTGCACCACGCATCGATTCCGCAGTTTCGATGATCTTTGTAATATAACCTCTGATGCTCGTCGGTTCTTTGCGCAGGCCTTTCTCTTTTATCTGAAAAACGCTGTTCTGTGCATAATCGACAAGTTCAGCGGCGGTCTGGTTATCCTCAAAGCCGTTCTTCAACATTTCCATCCCCACCCCGATCACGTTCCGCTTGATTGCCTTGTCAAGAACGACACGGGCATGATGCTCAATATTAGCAGTTGTAAGAACGTTGCCCACAAGGTTCGAAAGGTACTCAGGACCACCAATCTCATCGAGCATTCTGTTCTGCTTCAGCCAATCCGTCACTGTAACCAGGTCTGCGGTAACGTTTCG
>JBFEPB010000082.1:0-6217 GCA_041550295.1 bacterium
CTGGATCTGGCCCTTCGGCGGTGTATCTCCAGCACAGATGGATAACGGTTATAGAATGCCAGTTGTGCTTTCGGCGACGTGTGCAACGGTCGAGGGAATCGGCCAGGATTGGACCGTTGCCGGAACCCCGACACAACCAAAGGGTGTGATCGCCTTTTTCGGCACGACCACCAACTTATTCGAAGCGTCAGAAATGCGGAGCGCACTGTGCCGCGGCACGACTGCATCACTCTTCAGTGACACCGGTTCGATCGGCGTGGCAGC
This sequence comes from bacterium, assembly GCA_041550295.1. Lineage (GTDB taxonomy): Bacteria > Hydrothermota > Tepidihabitantia > SM23-42 > SM23-42 > SM23-42. The sequence goes on from JBFEPB010000082.1 coordinate 265, forward strand.
AGAAGCAGGGCGCCTCGAATACTATGCGCAGTTCAATGATCTGGTTGAGTACCACAGCTGGATGTGTCTCGGCGATCCTGAAATGTTCATGTGGAAGAGTACACCGAAAACCATTTTGGTCGAGCACAACGCTCATTTCACCACCGGGATCTGCACGGCGAGCGTCTATGTCCAGAACAACTCAATGCCGACACGGGATGCGCTCGTCTGCGTCATGGCGAAATTAGATACTTCGTTCTATCACTACGGTTATACTGATGATATCGGCAGCTTTCAATTCATCGATACGCTCCATATCCCCGGCGATTCAGTCTTCATCACGGTCACCGGACGCGACCTGAAACCATACTATGATACCCGTCCGGTGTTCTATGTTGGTGGTCCTTATGTGCGTTTGTACTCATACACCACGTTGGATTCATTGGGCGGTAATGGAGACGATATTATTAATCCTGGTGAGGATATTGAGTTGCCATTTTGTTTGAGGAATTGGGGTGATGCTACGGCATACGGCATTGTTGCGACGCTCGAGAAAGCGACATCCAGCGTACCATGTACACTGCACGATACTACAAAATATGTTGGAGACATCATGCCGTATGAATCCGTTTCAGTACACCCTGATGGCTACAATGTACTGATCGACGAGGATTGCCCTGACCTACAGGAGATCGCTTTGAGTATCCGCATCGAAGATGCTACGACAGCGACATGGACCTCTGACCTCGGCTTTACTGTTCATGCACCTGTGCTCTCGTATCATGATTACTATTTCGATCAACATGTAAAGTACACAAACCCAGGGGATACGAGTGAATTTTATGTTGCGTTTCTGAATACTGGCTCTTACAAGGCAGAGAATCCAGTTGCGACGATATCGTCCAGCGATTCCCTCATAGAGATTATTGACTCGGCGGCGTCTTTTCAGACAATTCACGCGGACAGCATCGCATGGAATTCATCAGACCCATTCATCATCACGGCTGCCGACAACGCTCCAAACGGTTATTCGACCATTGTAACCGTACATGTTACATCAGGAGTATACACGACAACATGTAGTCTCGCAGTTCATATGGGACAGAAGGATTATTTCGTATGGGACCCGGACATCAACCAATCGAGCGGACCCGTAATCGATAGCCTACTCAACTCTCTTCATTTCAGCGGCGAGTACTCAACAGCCTTTCCTTACGGATTTCTATCGTTGTACAAATCAGTCTATGTCTGCGCCGGAGTATGGCCTCTAGACTATCTGATCATCGATACGAGTCAAAGTGGCTATGAGATAGAACGATATCTGGAAATAGAAAATGGCAATGTCTATCTGGAGGGCGGCGATGTCTGGTATCACCCGCTCGTCAACCATGGCTATGACTTCGGGCCGCTGTTCGGCATCCATCTGGTCTACAACACGATTGGACTTCTCAACGCCATAAATGGTCGCGCTAATACCTTCACTCAGAACATGACATTCAGATACCAGGGGGAGGCAACGATGCTCGACTGCATTGATACGACCGGAGGCTCACAACTGATCTTCGAGAAAGCAAACAGCCTTCTCGCATGCGGCGTCGCGGCAAACAACCGTACTGTCGGGGTTTCTTTTGAACTCAGCGGTCTGGTCGATACGATTGTTCCTTCCACCAAAGCAGACCTACTCGCAGCGATAATGAATTACTTCGGCGTGTCCCCTACCAGTGTAACTGAACAAGGATCTGTCTGGCGGCAAGAACTGGCGCTGCTCGTTCACCCCAATCCGTCGAGATACGGGTGCAATATCGATTTGCAGGCGCTTGGCACCGAGAAAATCACACTAAAGGTCTATGACGTATCTGGCCGCTGTGTCACCACATTGATCGACGGTATGATGCCTGGCGATGAACAGCAAACCTTTTTCTGGAACCGGCTCGATGAAAAGAATAGGAAAGTGCCAGCCGGCGTGTATTTTGTGCGGCTGGAGACCAACAATACCGCGAAAACAATAAAGACCGTCTTGTTGAATTAGCCTCAGACATTCATTCATACTCAATATTGACTAAAACAGTTATTCTGTATATAATATCTCGCGTAGGAAGTGTCTTACAATCACCAATCCATAAAGGAGAAGAATATGCGGAAGGTCGTCTTTTTTATCTTTTTGCTTGTGCTGGGGGGTCATGCCCAGGAGATCGGGGCAAAATACCTCATTATCACGCATGATAATTTCTATAATGATATCCAACCTCTTGCCCAATGGAAACACAAGAAGGGCATGCGCACAAAGGTCGTAAAACTTTCGGAAATAGGCGCAACTTCAAACCAGATAAGAGATTATATTACTTATGCCTACAATAATTGGCCGGTACAGCCTGAATTCGTTCTGCTGGTCGGCCAGCCAGACCTTTTACCGTGGGGACAGACATACCCCTACTCTGATTATCCTTATATGAACATGGATACTACCTTTTTTAACGAAATCCTTGCGGGCAGGTTAACTGTCCATAATAACACAGAGGCGCAGACAGTTGTGAACAAAATACTACTATATGAACGCACGCCTTACATGGGTGATTCGACGTGGTTTCGCAACGCCTGCCTCATTGTCCGAGAAGATGGATCCGTCTACCCTCCCATGCCTGGCACCGATGACTACATATACTGGGGCGACAGCAGGCATGCCTACGACCTGATGCTGGACAACAGCTATAACCGAATGGACACGCTTTCCAGATTGCTCGGCGATGACTATAATGATGTCACCCAGTCAGTGAACAACGGTGTCGGGTTCGTGCAGTACCGGGGTCAGGGTGTAAGCAACTGGTGGTCTCCTTTCGGCGTGAATCCTGACAATACTGCTAATGGCGGTATGCTGCCGATCGTGCTATCGATTACTTGCTCGACAATTGGCACCGGTTCAACACCAGCGACTGCCGAACGCTGGCTGCTAACTGGTACTCCAACGAATCCGCGCGGCGGATCCGGGTACTTCGCGACAACCACGGTCAGGAGTCACGTTGCGCATATAAGAAGCGCAGTTTCAAGGGGCTTTTTCACCACCATCTTCACCGAAAGAAAGAGGACTTTTGGCGAAGCATGTGAAGGAGGAAGGTTGAACCTGTATAACCTCTACAGTGACGATTATGACTACAAAGGATTTGCCACCCTCGGTGATCCGGAAATGAATCTCTGGACGGCGATACCAAAGCAGATTGATGTAGCACACCCGGTATCTTTGACGACTGACGATGATAGTCTGCTGGTCACGGTTACGATGGATGGCGTGGCGCCGATCAGTGATGCACTGGTATGCGTTGTCCTCGACACAACAGTATACGTACACGGCGAAACCGACAACAACGGTCAGATCGTACTGCATCTCCCGAGCATCCACCCCGGACAAATGGATATAACAGTCACCGGACGAAATTTGTATCCTTACGAGGGAATTATTGAAATCGTCGGCAATAGTGCATACCTGCAGCATCAGAGCCATACTATTAATGATTCGCTGGGCAATAACAACGGCATACCCGAGAACGGAGAGACCATACTCATTACGACGACGATCAGAAATATCGGCCTCATGCCAGCATCGGGTGTGACTGCAACACTGAGGTCAGTTGACGCATTCATCTCCATCATCGACAGCGTTTCCTACTTTGGCGACATATACGCACAGGATTCAGCCACAAATGTCAGCCCTTTTGTTGTTGCCATCGCAAATACCTGCCCCGACGGGCACATATCACTTTTCGACCTTCTGATGACCGACACAGACAGTAATACGTGGGTCAGCAACTTCTCCGTTGTCATCACCAATAGTGTATCGGGCGCCTGGGTCGGACCCGATCAATATGGCTACTATATCTATGATGACACTGATACCATGACCGGCTATGCACCAACCTTTGACTGGTACGACGGCGTAATGTCGATCGTCCCCGAGATAACTGATGAAGATGCCGACACGGTAACTTATTCACTCCCGTTCGCCTTTCCGTTTTACGGACTTATCTACAATTCACTAGGTCTGTGCTCAAATGGTTTTCTCGAAATGGGAGCATCGACGCACCGCTTTGGTTCAAACACGCAGATACCCGCGGCTGGCGGGCCGAGGAGAATGCTTGCACCATTCTGGGATGACCTTGATCCCACTCCAGACTCGGGTGCCGGTGACATCTACTACGCCTATGATACGCTCAATCATCGCTATATTGTGGAATTCCGCGGTGTCGGGCACTGGGGCACGACCCCCCAAACCCAACGGGAAACATTCCAGGTACAACTGCTCGATCCGCAATACTACACCACTCCAAGCGGTGATGGCGAAATCCTTTTCCTGTACGATACGGTTATGAACGGAGGCTCCAACACAGTTGGTATCGAAGATCACACGGAATCGCGCGGCCTGCAATACGTATACAACGGTACCTACCACCAGAACGCCGTGCCCCTGGCCAATCGGCGCGCAATATTGGTAACGACGAAGACACCCGCTGGGATATGGTTATACATAACTAACTACTCTTTCGATGATTCTACCGGTGGCAATAACAATGGTATCGTAGAGCCGGGAGAAACCATCGAGATCCGCGTACAATTGATCAACAGCGGCAACGCACAGGCAAGCGATGTATCGGCAATACTGCGCAGTGGTGATCCTGATGTCTCCATCACTGACAGTACGGCGGGATTCGGCACGATCCCTTCGGGATCATCATCATCAAATTCCGGCGATCCATATGTTGTCGAGATCACCGCTACTCCTGTGGATACAACGATCGGCTTCGTATTATATATAAGCTGCAACAACGGCGCGTACTACAAATCTGACTACTTCACATGCTATCTGTATGGCATGCCTGGAGTTAAAGAACACACAATCAACGCACTCGGAGTTACTAGCCTCAATGTCTGCCCCAACCCGTTCATGTCATCGACTGACATTAGCTACACCATACCCTACTCGGGATACACGACACCATCGAATTCTACTTTGCGGATATTCGATGTGACCGGAAGAATTGTGAGAAACTTATCTGAATTGTTATTGCTCAACGGATTCCAGGCAACTCTCAGATGGGACGGTACCGATAATAAGGGTCGGCATGTTCCCAATGGTGTCTACTTCGTCGCCCTAGACTCTCAGAGCGCTCACGAACGGGTGAAGGTGATCCTGGTCAGATGATCTGGCTGCTCTTCTTCCTCACGCTGGACCCACGCTATCACACGCGTGACCAAGTCGCACATGAACTCGACTCGATCGCCAGAAATTATCCCAGCATCACTATGCTCGACACCATCGCATATTCGTCATTCGACTCAGTGCCTCTCTTCGCCCTGAAGATCTCGGACAATCCACTGGAGGACGAGGACGAGCCGGCGATACTCTATATCGGCTGCCACCATGCGGAAGAAATACTCGGTATTGAGATATGCCTTTACCTGATATCCGAATTGACCGGTAAATACACCACTGAGCCAGCAATAACCGACTGGGTCGATAATCGAGAGATATGGTTTGTTCCCTTGATGAATCCTGACGGCCACGCGGTGGTGATGGCACCACCAGATACCACATGGCGTGATACTACGTGGCGCGACAATAAGCGCGACAATAATAGCAATGGCTTTTTTGAGCTTGCCTATGACGGTGTCGATCTGAATCGTAATTATGACTTTTATTGGACTGAAGGTGGAAGCACTGACCCGTCTTCAGAATTCTATAGGGGACCGTATTCTTTTTCGGAAAATGAAACGCGTGCGATACGAGACCTTGCCCTCGCAAACAACTTCACCTTTTGCATCAGCTACCATTCGGCACGCTATGGTCTGACCGAAGTAGTCTATTTCCCCTGGCACTGGGAGGGCGGCTACTCGCCCGACTTTCCATGCATTCGAACGATTGCCGATTCACTTTCCAAGAGAATCATAAGAGATTCGGGCGTTGGATACTACAATGCTTTACCAG
>JBFEPB010000083.1:0-6209 GCA_041550295.1 bacterium
GACGACTGTATCAAGCCGGTCCTGGCTGAAGTCAATCTTATCGGCGTAGCTGCTCATCACCCGATAAATATCGTCAACAGTCGACATGATCTCAGCTGCTCTATCACTATGCTGCTGTAGCTGCGGATCTAGCTCAGCAAGTTCTTCGATCGATTTTGCCGCCCGCGAAAGTTTTTCAACGACAGAACCATCCATCTCATAAAGGTCTTCGATCAACGCAGTAACCAGCAGCGAGCGTTTCTCACTGGTCATGAGCAAATTCTTTTCGATATTCAACCCCTCTTCTTCGTCGGGTTGAAGATTCGCTTTCTCTATCTCATCGATCTGAAATTTAAGAAAATCGATGCGCTCATCCCTTGCCTCTATCTGTTCGAGCAACAGACTGAGCCTGTTCTGTAGACCACGATATTCATCATACGTTCCGCGGTATTCCTGCTTTGCTTCATTCAAACCGGCATAGGCATCAAGCAGCGCAAGATGATTCCGTTTGTCAAACAACGATTGGTTTTCGTGCTGCCCGATAAGGTCTATCATTTCCTGCGTTATATCCCGCAGAAAATTCAGGCTAACCATCCGGTCATTCACATAGGAACTCTGGCGTTTGCCTCTCTCGATATGGCGGCGGACGATTATCTCGCTATCCGCCCCGATGCCCGATTCCTCGAGTCTCAGTTTGATCGATGGTTTCATGTCGAAGACGCCGGTGATTTCGGACGAATTCTTACCGGTACGTATTGCATCATCATCAATTCTGCCCCCGCAAAGCGAAGCGATCGCGTTCACGATCATGGATTTACCCGCACCAGTCTCACCGGTAATGACCGTGAGCCCGTTGTCAAGCTCCAGTATAACATCCTCCATCAGGGCAAAATTCCTGACCCGTAGGAGTCTAAGCATCCTCTCTGCCACCCCACTGCATTTTCTCGCGCAGTGTCGTGAAAAAAGTCGTATGCAAAGGTTTTATCAACTTCACGTGGTAATCAGCTTTTTCAAAGAGAATATTGTATTTCTTACGCATCAACTGACACCGCTGACCATCTGCAACCAATACCGCGCTCCCCTTTCTGCCTATTTGTATCTCTATGCTGTACGACTCAGGCAGGACAAGCGGCCGCACCGATAACGTGTGGGGAGCGATCGGCGTCATTATTATCGCTTCAGTATCAGGAAGCAGGATCGGGCCACCAGTAGCAAGTGAATAAGCGGTCGAACCGGTTGGCGTCGCGATTATGATACCATCGGCGATAAAGCGGCAAACGTATTCTTTGTTAACTACTGCCGAAAATTCGACTACTCGACCGGGCGAGCGTGTGCTGATCGTAAAATCATTCAGTGCATAGAATCTCTTCCGGTCGAACACTGCCTTCATGACCATACGTCTTTCGATCGTATATTTCTTCTCAAGGATCTCAACCAGTGTATTCGGCAGTTCTCTGAAACTAACATTGGTGAGAAAACCTAGTCCGCCAATGTTCACACCGAGAATCGGAATCCCCTTGCGGCCATAAGAATTCGCCGCCGCCAGTAGCGTGCCGTCGCCACCCAGGGCAATAATGAAATCTGGTTTTTCCGAGATTCTGAAACCCTTTGCAAGCAATACCTGCTCAGCCAATCCTTGATTCCTTCTTGCCTGCGGCTTCTTCTTGTTGACGATTATTTTTACCTTCTTCATCTCATACCCCAATGAAGAGATACCGGTAAACACCAAAAAGATCTTTTGCGAAACATACTGCGGAGACCCCTTGTTTATCCAGAAAATCTCTCAGCGGCTCAACAGCCTGTTCATCAATTTCCAAAGCCATGACTCCATCGCTCGGCAAATACTTACGACCCTCAAGGATCAACTTTTGACTGAACTCAATGCCCTGTTCGCCGCCGTCGAGTGCTAGCATCGGTTCAAATGCTCTCACACTCCTGGGCAGTTCTTGCAGCCGCGGCCGCGGGATATACGGTGGATTGGAAACGATAAGATCGAATCCACCTGCTATTCCATCATACATACTGCACTGGACCAAGCTAATTCTTGATTCCAGCGCGTGGTCACTGATGTTCTGCCTGGCATTATCCAGCGCCTGGGCCGAAATATCAGTGGCAATGATCAAGGCTCCTGGATATACTGAGGCGAGAGCGATGCTGATCGCGCCGCTGCCTGTTCCGATCTCGAGAATGCGTCTCGGCACCTTATGAATCTTGTTCTTGATGACTTCAACCAGGTATTCGGTTTCTGCTCTCGGTATGAAAACACCAGGCGATATTCTCAATACGTGGTCCCTGAATTGAACGCTCCCGGTAAAATACTCGACCGGCATGCCTGGTTCCATTTGTCCAACCCTCGACAAAACGTCGGTCCTGACGAGGTCACTGATCTCATCCGACATATACAGTTGAAAACGCGCACGCCCCAGCAGAGAAGCGATCACGTACTCAGCATCATCGACGTCAATTGACAATTTCCGGCTTACTTCTTTAACCAATTCTTGCATGCTCTTCAAGTTTGGTGATGACCTCATCCAGATCGCCGTCCATCACGTTCTCCAGATTGTAGAGTGAAAGCCCGATTCGATGGTCGGTGACCCGGTTCTGAGGAAAATTGTAGGTCCTGATCTTCTCACTGCGGTCGCCGGTGCCAACCTGCTTTTGCCTTTGTTCATGGATCTCGGCATCTCTCTTTTCCTGCTCGGCCCGCGCTAAACGTGCACGCAGGATCTTCATCGCCTTTTCCCTGTTTTTGTGTTGCGAACGTTCATCCTGACAGACCACAACCATTCCCGTGGGCAGGTGTGTTAACCGCACTGCAGAAGAAACCTTGTTCACATTCTGACCGCCATGACCGCCGGCCCGGAACGTGTCGACACGCAGATCGTTCGGGTCTATTGCCAGTTGCGTCTCCTCAACCTCTGGCAGCACCGCAACGGTAGCGGTCGACGTATGGATTCTACCTCCAGCTTCGGTTTTAGGTATGCGCTGAACGCGGTGCACTCCTTTCTCGAATCTCAGCAAACGGTATGCGTTCGCTCCTGACACAAGAAAAATTATTTCTTTAAAACCTCCGATCTCACTCGGGTGGGAGGAAAGTACTTCGGACCGGAGACTATGATTCTCTGTGTATTTCTGATACATTCTGAAAAGATCTGCCGCGAACAAAGATGCTTCTGCCCCACCAGCACCGGCTCTTATCTCGACGATACAGTTCTTCTGGAGTTTCTCATACTCAGGATTGGACATGTCATCGATCTCATTTCTGACCGCTGTCAGACGTTTCTCCAGAACTGCGAATTCCTTCTCTGCCTCACTCCTCAAGTCGGGTTCCGAGCTGCTGAGTAACTCTTTCACGCCGGCGATCTCTTCGTTCAAGCGATCATGTTCGGCGTACTTCTGTGCGAGCTGCTCTAATTCCTTATATTCACGAGAGAGATCGGCATACTTCTTTAGATCCTTCAGTACATCTGCCGAAGCCATTTTTTGTCTCAACTCTTCGAGTTTTAACTCAATCATACGCCTTTCTCGTGTCTGTATCGGCATGTTTTTTTGCTTATGGGCTAAGGTGTGTTATATCTTTTCAAACTTCTCTTTTAGAGCAATATATCTGAGATAGTCATCAAGATCGCTGACACCCCTTATGATCAAACTGTTTTCACGCAGTGCAACAAGATTTACCTGTACCAGCTTGTTAATATAATCTCTTACTTTACTCTCACTGATGCCGGTTATATTACCAAGGTTCTCAAAAGAGAACGGCGTAATCTCAGTCCCCCCCTCTGTCTCCCGGCCAGTCTCCTTGGCCTTCGTGATGATGTGCGCCAGAACCCTTCGCTCTTCGCTCTTTATTGTCAGAAGCCGTATCTGCTCATCTGCGGTTCTCAGTCGTCTGCTTAACGTTTCGAGCACATACTCGATTAGCGGATTCTCTCTTAATTTCTCCTTGAATGACTCCTTATCAATAACCAAGAGCGATACGGGCGTGAGAGCGACTGCTCCTGCTGACCTCGGTGAACCATCAATGATCGCCATTTCGCCGAAGAAATCCCCTTCTTTCAGCACGGCTAAGGTCTTTTCCTCGTCTCCCTTCCCTTTGGTGATCTTGATCTTACCTTCACGAATAAGATACATTGCTTCCCCGCGGTCGCCTTCATAGAACAATACTTGACCCGCCTGCAGTTGCTTCTCCATACCTTCCGCCATCTTTCCTCCTTAAGTACTATTCTATATCAAATCGATGCAATGTCAACACGAATTTGAGGGTGACTACGTGCGAGGCGGACAAAAGCACCTGATAAATCAGGCAACTACATGGATCTGCTGACGTAAAGCCAGTCAGCAATCTTAACGATAATAACGCTCATAACGAACTGAATTCTTTCCATACATCCCCTCTTCCTTCATATTGTATCCGCCTCAGGAAGAGGAGACGGTTAGAGTGAGTGTGTAAATAATACCCCCGAATGTCTGCCCTTGACATTCGCCGAACACAGGGGTCAAACAGGCGTGAAACCTTCTTGACAATCGGTACGTAATATATATAATGACTGACTAGTCAGTCATTATTAACCATTCCCCAAGATATTGGTCTAATGGTTGCTAAGGTGATTATGAGGAAAAAAGAGTCGAAAACACGGGACAAAATCATAAAGAATGCCCTTAAGATCTTCGCACAAAAGGGTTTTTATAAGACTACGGTTGAGGATATCGCACGCTCATCTGGTGTAGCCAAGGGCACAGTTTATCTCTATTTTAGGGACAAACAGGACCTTTATGTCGCCACTATCGAAGGGCATTTCCACAATGCGCTCGAAATGCTCTCTGAAGTCGAAAACGCACCTGGTACACCGGGTGAGAAAATGCAGAAACTTGCCCACAGCCTGATCGACTACATCATACATCTGCGAACTGCATATATGCTCTTCACGTTTGAGAACATAAATCTGAGCGGTAAGACACTGAAAAGGATTCACTCCACTATTGAACCACAAGTAGCTGGCATGATAGAGACGATTAGCCGTATCATCAAAGATGGAATCGAAAAGCAGGAATTCCGCAACGTGGACCCCACTCTTGCCGCATTTCATTTTCTCAGTACGATACGGGCAATGTTCCTCAGCAATTTTTACGTCACAAACGATTCGATCAATATTGAGAGTTTACTCGAGTTGTTTTTCGAAGGGTTGAATAAAAGGAGGTAGTTAGTATGGTCTTATCGAGTTTGCTTATATTAACGTGTCTTTTCCCGACAAGTGAAAAAATCGAAATTTCTGTAGGACCGACCTATTCTTCGTATCTTCTGTTTCAGGACACAACAGAAGCAATCGGAAAATGGAACATAGGTGGTGAGATAGGCATTAATAACATCATACCACATATCGGGTTGAAGCTACGGGGCACAATGTTGCGTTACGATGCACCTGCCGAGCAGGGACCCTATGCATGGGAATACACACCGATTAGTCTCTGCGCCAGTTTCGACATCCTCCCTTTTCTGAAAACACCATGGATGAGGCTATCTGTGGAAACAGGACTCGGTATCTATTTCTGGCGCGGTCTGTATGACGACGAAGTCATTGTCCTACCTACGGGTGATACGTTTGAAGAAACCGACATCGGGTTTGTCGGCGGAGTCACCCTTCAAATAAGGCCTGTAAAGTATCTCGGCATCGAGTACGCAATGCGCTACAACTACATGGCGAGTGCAGAAATTTACAAATATGGATTTTCTGATAAGGATGACAAGATATGGGAAAATGGTGTCGGCATAAAATTCATTCTTCCTTTATGAATACTGCCATAGCCGTCTTCTCTGAATCACAGATAAATTACTACTTTAGGAGGTAATCATGTTGGCAATTTTAACCTTATTCCTCAGCATCAGCGCTACTGACACTCTCACCTTCACTCTTGACCAGGCAATAGATTTCGCTCTGCAGAATAATCCAGCGGTTGCACAACTGACACTTGCACATGAAAAATCAAAGACACAAGTAGGTCAGTCAATTTCAAGTTTCTACCCGAATATCACTGCCAGCGGCTATTTCGCCTATGTGACAGACGTACCGGTCATTGAATTCGACAGCATACCGATTCCGTTCGGCACACACGAAAACTACGCACTTCAAGTTTCTCTGCAGCAGGTGCTATTCACCTGGGGCAAACTCTACAATGCATACAAGATCTCAGATCTCGCCAAGGACATAGCCGAACTGAGCCTGATGAGGAAA
>JBFEPB010000084.1:0-6190 GCA_041550295.1 bacterium
CACTGTTGTTAGAAATCGTGTTGTTTGTGATAATAGGTGAAGAGCTTAGCACGCAACAGATGCCGCCGCCAATGTCCTCGCCCCCGCCAGTGACGGTGTTACTAGTAATGGTGTTGCCAGTGATGGTTGGCGAGCAGTTAACAGTGCACCAAATGCCACCGCCACTCCATACCGCAGTATCCTGACTGATGGTATTGTTGGTTATGGCCGGGGAAGAGTTGTAATAGCAGCTGATGCCACCACCGCGGTAGGCTGTGTTGCCAGTTATCGTATTGCTATCAATAACAGGTGAAGAGTTGTTACATTCGATGCCTCCAGCCCACATGCCATTGTTCCCCGTGATGGTGTTACTTTTGATAATCGGCGAAGAGTTGAGGTAGCAGTAGATACCACCACCGTGGTCGCCGCATGTGGTACCGGTTATCGTGTTGCCAGTGATGGTGGGTGAGGAGTTCTGGTTACAGTAAATGCCTGCCGTGAGCCCATCCTGAATAGTGAATCCACTGATAATAGTTGTAGAGTCGACGCTAGTACCGATTTCTATTACTATTCCAGTTCCGCCTCCATCTATGTATGTCATATCCACACCGTATTGACTCACAAGATCAATGCCCTGGGTACTTGGCCAGGTGATGTTTTCGGAATAGACCCCCGGACCCACGAGCACTGTGTCCCCAGTTGAACATGAATCCAAACAGTGCTCTATGCAATTCATCACTGAGTCTGGATGTACATACCAGACTGCTGCATTTGCTGCGTTTGTCCATATTAGTGCAGCAATGATTACGACTGTTCTTGTGTGTTTCATTGTAACCTCCTCCTTACGTTCTGATAATTGCCACCTATCTGCTTTGATATAAGCAAGATTCATGCCAAGGGTGTTGATTAGGAAAGTAACGAAATATAGTACGTTTTCAGTCGAGCGCGTGAAATCAAACGTTGCCCAGCTTGTTGCGTTAGACCATATTTGGTCTCGTACTTGGATTTTGTTGCGTATTGACTGACTGTGCGTTGTCTGACTATTCTAGACCAAATAAGGTCTCAGTGCATGAGTTAGACGTTATTTGGTCATACCGAGTTTTTTCATCTTGCCGCGAAGGGTTGTACGGGGAATTCCCATGATCTTTGCGGCTTCGGTCTGGTTGCCATCAACCTGTGATAAAATCGTGTTAATGTATTCCTTTTCAAGTTCTTCATAGGTCAGAGGTTTGCCTTTTTCATGCTGCACTCCGGACGCCCTGTGTGCTGTCGCTGGCGGTGTTCCTCTGATCTTTTCTGAAAGATCATTCAGTCGAATTGTGCTGCCTTTTTTAGCATATATAACTGCGCGTTCAATCTCATTCTCCAGTTCTCTCACATTATTTTCTGCCCAATCATATTTGCTTAAGGCCTCAAGTGCTCGTGTATCGAAATCTTGAAAAGACTTCTTCTTCCCGGTTGCGTATTTCTCCAGAAAGTGTTGAGCCAAAACAGGAATGTCTTCACGTCTATCGCGTAAAGGGGGGATATTAATCGTGATGACATTTATCCGATAGTAGAAGTCACGTCGGAATTTCCCATGTTGTATTGCTTCGTAAAGGTCTTCATTGGTTGCGCAGATGAGCCGGACATCAACTTTGTTTGAGGTTGTTCCGCCTACGCGCCGTATCTCTCTGTCCTGGAGGACCCTGAGTAACTTTATCTGCATAGCCTCGCTGGTATGTTGAATTTCATCCAAGAAAAGCGTGCCGCCGTGTGCGGCTTGGAATAAACCGGGTTTGTCCAATGCGCCGGTGAACGCGCCGCGGACACTTCCGAACAGCTCAGCCTCTAAGAGCGTTTCAGGTAAGGCACCACAGTTAATTGCCAGAAACGGATTGTCTTTTCTATCTCCGTTATAATGAATAGCCCTTGCGATTACTTCTTTGCCTGAACCAGATTCTCCAGTGAGGAGGATTGTGCAGTTGTCGTTGAGTACATGCTGCATCCTTTCGAAGACCTCTTGCATGGGCTTGCTTTTGCCGATCACACCCGTGAACTCATACTTAGACTCTATTTCTTTGTGGAGCCGTATGTTCTCAGCTATGATTGTTTGCATTAGACAAGTATTATTGATGGCAACAGCTGCGAGGTTGGCAAACGCCTCGAGAAAAGCTACATCCTCTTGAGCGAAAGCTTTCTTACCGATACGCTGGTCGACATATAGTGTGCCCAGCGGCCGGGCCACTTCAGGTACGATGAGGGGGACACAGATGAAGGACAATATATGAAGCTCGCGCACGCTGTCTTTATCCTTAAATCCAACATTTTCGTCTATGTCGGGACTCAGTAAGGTTTTCTTGCGCTTAAGTGTTTCTTTGACAATGCTTTTACTATATCTGATATCTTCGTCCTTGAGTAACTTGGATGCTACAGTATGATAATTCTCCCCAGTTTCATCAGTAAGAATGAGGAGTCCCCGCTCAGCTCCGATATTGCTTATTGCGGAATTGAGGATTTCATCGAGCAGCATTTGCAGGTCGTTGATTCTGTGGATTCTGTGGTTCACTTCAAAAAGTGCCATCAAGCGTTCTTGTGATAAATTCACCATATTCGCTACTTCTTCAGTGCTGCGAGCCTTTTCTTTGCGGCATTGACTTCAGTCAAATAGGCGTCCGATTCCTTCAATATATCGATGTATTTTTCATATTCGGCGACTGCTTGTTTGTGCCGTCCTTTTTCTTCATACAATTGTGCGAGTCGGTAATGGTATTTGGGATTGATGAGAAGCCACTCGCCACTCTTACGATCGATAGTAACCAAGTTTTCATATTCCCTTATCGCTCTTTTGATTTCTCCCTCACGCACGTAAGCTCTCGCCAGCACGTCACTATTCAGGAACAGGTTAATTGCCCCAATATTTGCCTGGTAAAAGTCGGGTCGTCCAATGGACGGTATCTCCTTGCAAACCTGTATTGATTTTTCTAATGAATCCTGCCTTAGTAGCAGTTCAGCATATACAAGATGATGGTGAAATTCTATCCAGTGTGCTTTTCGGATAATCTTAGGAATGAGTGCTTCGATCACATTCAGTCTTGATCTACACGTCTCGTATTTACCTTCTTCCAAATCGATTAAAGCAAGGCAGCATTGGCAGTAAGCCGCAACCCAGTTCGTTTGAAGCCATCCGGATACGCTGAAAGAATCAAGCGTGTTCTGTACAAAACTCCTGCTGCGTCCATAATCTCCTAGTTCATAATACAATGCGCCCTTTACTATCTCCATGCTATATAGCCCGAATTTGTATCCAACAGCTTCCCATTGTTGAGTCATCATTTTTAAATTGTGCTCCCACTGCGCATGATTTCCTAACCAGTAGTTGAAAAAGGCTTTCCAACTGTATCCCGATCCACGTTTACCAGGAGACGGTGCGTTGGTGATAAAATGATCGCACCATTGTAGGGCATCATCGTATTCTTCTTTAAGTGCGTATAAGTAAGAAAGCTTCATGGCTGAAGTAACAAAATCCGGCCTGATTTGCAGTGCTTCTTTGTACGAAACGATCGCTTCATCATGGTTTCCCATATGGAAATAGATATCAGCCATTGTGTCAAAAGTGTTGGCATCATCGGGATATACGGATTGATATCTCTTGAAATAGTGCAGCGCTTTGTTGTATGCCTCCATGTCGAGATAAGTATAAGCCATGCCGCAAAGGGCCTCACCAAAGTTAGGATCCAAATCTAGGCTTTTACTATACACTTTGATCGCCTCGTCTGAAAGCCCGTTCCGACGTAGAAAGTAGCCCAGCTCAGTGTACACGCGTGTCTCATTGGGGTACTTCTGAACCATGAGATTGAGAATACGCCCATATTTCTCCCAATTTTCTTCGATGAAACCGGCATATGAAGCTTCAATGTAAAGGCTCTCCCTTTCGGTCGCCCTACTTGAGAATTCTCTTGCTTTCTTAAGGGCTTGTTCGCTCAAGCTATCCTCTCTAAGCCCACTAAGTAGCCAGGCAAGATAGAGGTATGCTGTTGCAAACGTCGAATCGAGTTCTATTGCCACCTCAAAGTGATGACGTGCGTCAGTGGAGTACCATCTGTCAGAGTATTCTCTACCCTTTATGAAATGTACGTATGCCTCCATTGATGACGTGGTTGCATCAGAGATTCGTGGTTGATCTTCCAATGTTCTCTCTCCAGGCGAACCAATACCGATCGCTATGCTGTAGCTTAATTCATCGATCTGACTGTTGAGTATACTGGCAACACTCTCGCCTTTCGAAGTAGTGCTCTTCAGGATTTTCTTCGTCCTTACATCCAGGACTTTCGCATCGGTGGCGAATACATCGCCTGCTTTGGTAAAGCTGCCCACAACGATATTCTCTACACCTTGAGTACGGCATATTTCAAAACCACTTTCTTCGTCTATTAGCTCCAGCTCTTTACCTGCCGCCCTGGCTAGATCGTGCATCCGCTCCCAGGTTAGCACGTCTAAATGTCCGGTTTCTTGAAGACTGGTTATCAGCAGATTTGGAATAGCCACGGATAAGTATCCGAGATCTTCCTCTCCGGATAGGTTCTTGAAGGCCATTACGGCAACGGCTTCTCTTCGTTCTGTCGGGGTTCCAGGATGAAAGACTTGCCTGACTATTACTATCGCAGACACTACCAAGGTAAGCACCAAGGGAGGTACGAGCAGCTTGGTGATTTTGCTCTTGGTTGTCTGTCCTTGAGTCACTCTTTGGGGTAGTACGAAACCTGATTCACGTGCAATTGTACATAGATCAGTGATCAAGGTTGTGGTATCTTGATACCTCTGTCTCGTGTCCTTCTGAATCATGCGATCGACTGTTTGCTCTAAGGCTTCAGGTATATCGGCACGTAATTTTCTTATCGATTCTGGCTGTGCATTGAGGATCGAGTAGAGTGTGACGCGCCAATCTTCTCCCTTGAAAGGCAGCACGCCAGCAAGCATCTCATAAAGGACTACTCCCAATGACCATATATCCGTTGCCTCATCAACATCTTCGCCGCGGGCCTGCTCTGGGGACATGTATGCTATCGTGCCTGCAGTCGTGCCATCTTTGGTTATTCTTGTTTCTCCAACGAGCTTGGCAAGACCGAAATCCAGGATTTTGGCTTCACCGTCCTCGGTAATGAATATGTTACCCGGCTTTATGTCTCTGTGAATAATACCTTTCGAGTGTGCTTTGAGGAGTCCTTGGGCGACCTGAATGGTTATCGTTATTGCTTGTTCCACCTGCAGCGGTCCCCGTTCAATCCTTTTCTGTAATGTCTCACCTTCGTAGAAACTCATGCTGATGAACAACTGCCCATCGTCGGTTTCATCGATTTCGTGGATGTTGCTGATATTTGGGTGATCAAGCGCAGATGCGGTTTGCGCTTCTTTTATGAAACGCTGTTTGGCAACGGTGTTCCGGGTCAAGTCCTGAGGCAGGAATTTCAAAGCGACCGTGCGTTTGAGTTTGATATCTTCGGCCTTGTAGACGACCCCCATGCCACCGCCACCGATTTTCTCAAGGATCCTGTAGTGTGATATAGTTCTTCCAATCATCTGATTCCCCGATGTGCTACTATTATGATTATATTTTTCCTTTTTTGGCTGTCAATATGGGACAAATAGGGGGGATGCCATTGCCCACATAGAGAGGTCCCTTTACCTTCTGTGCACAGCAGCTTGTAGGAGCTCGTGGGGTCAAATCTTCATAATTCACAATATTATCTAGTATTCGCGCATTCTCCCTTCGTATTTGGTATTGTACGGGCAGGCTGATAGAGCGACGAACTTCGAAACCGTTAGCCGTTTGACGATTCTATCCAGCATCCCATCATGCAATCGCCAACACTCTCAACTTATCTCAGCAAATTCGCAATTCGAAATTTTGCTCCAACGTCAATAACGTTCATAGTCATGAGTGCTTGACTTTGTTCATTTTTGATGTATCATTGTTGAATGGAAGAACGTCTAAAAAAACTCGAGAAACTGAAGGAATTAGGCATTAATCCATACCCGTACAAGTTCCAGCGTTCGCATGATTTCACACAAATAAAAAAAGATTTCGAAACGCTCAGCAAAAATGAAGCAAAGGTGAGCACCTGCGGCCGTGTCATTACGGTGCGCGGTCACGGTAAGACGCTCTTTGCCACACTTATTGATGAATATGATCGCATGCAGGTTTACTTCAGACAAGATAAGTTGGGAGATA
>JBFEPB010000085.1:0-6165 GCA_041550295.1 bacterium
ACAGTTTGACTTCGATGTCGAGCTGCCGCCTGAGTTTTAATGTGAAACGTTCGACCTCCCGGCTGATTTGGGTCGGCTCACCGCGCATTGAGATCGGGTTCCCGACTATTATCAAGCCAACATCGTTTTCGTCAACGATACACTTAAGTCGTTTTATCAAATCAGCAGCCGACCTCGGTTTGATCGTCAACAAGGGCTGTGATATCGTACACAAGGCATCACTGATCGCAACACCAACCCTCTTTTTGCCGAAATCGATTGCCATAATTCTTGTCATTTATTCACAAATTATACGGATATATTTATTTCTGTCAATATTTATTGACTTTGCAGTCCATATTTGTAGAATATTGTGTGGCATACCTGCGCATTCTTCGTCCTGTCAATTGTGTCATTACTTCAATATCGGTTCTGGTTGGAGCGTGGGTAGGGAAGAATATTTTCCTTTCATGGCCTTTGATCGTGGCAGCGCTCGTGGGTTTTACAGTATGTGCCTTCGGCAACCTGGTGAACGACATTAAAGACATCGAAATAGACCGCATCAACAACCCGACACGTCCCCTCGCTGCCGGAAAGGTGAAGAAGAATATTATTTGGTTCATGGCATTCGCCTTCATGCTTGGTTCGGCCCTGGCTGCATTCTTCATCGGAACCTTTCCTTTTCTGATTGTAAGTGCGGCACTTATTCTACTTGTCTTCTACTCTGTCTACTTCAAGAAAACACTGATTGGAAATCTCGCGGTCGCGGTCATATCCGGACTCAGTTTCATCCTGGGAGGACTCATTGCCCGCAATCAAGCATGCGTCGTGCCTGCGATATTCGCGATATTTGTCCATCTGCCGCGCGAGATCCTCAAAGACATCATGGACATGGAAGGCGACAGGATTGTCAACGCTGTCACGCTGCCCATCGTACTCGGTCCCACGCGAGCCTACACGATCAGCGCTATCCTGCTCGGTGTTTTGTGCCTCCTGCTTCCCATACCGAATATCATCGGCATACTCGATACGGCTTACTTGATCGTCATTATTGCCGGCGCCTATCCAATACTTTTATATATCATCTGGCGGCTCCTGAAAAAACCGTTAATCAGCGGTGTGCCGTTGCTAAGCAACCTCATCAAAGCATCTATGGCCGTCGGGTTGCTGGCGATGATCGTTCCATGATCAAGACTATTCTTCTGGGATTTGTTCAGGGACTGACCGAGTTCCTGCCCGTTTCCAGCTCCGGGCATCTTGCCATACTTGAGAATATGCTCGGCATCACCGAACCCGTGACCCTCGCTGTCTTCCTGCATTTCGGCACTTTCATCGCCATCATCGTCTTTTTCCTTGAACCGATCAGAAGTCTCGCCCGAGGATTGTTTACCGGCGACCGCCAGAGCCGCTCTTATCTGGGGAACATTGCCATCGGTACGGTTCCCATTGTCCTGAGCGGACTGTTCTTACGGTCCTGGGTCGATCAGGCGTTCGATGACATGACCCTGGTCGCAGTCCTGCTCGGCATGACCGGTGTGGTCGTCCTGCTCACCGGCATTGTGCCGAAAAAGCAAAGGCGCGTCAATCTGTTCTCGGCTCTGGTCATAGGCATCGGCCAGATGCTGGCGATACTTCCCGGTATCTCAAGATCGGGTATGACCATCTCGGCCGGGCTGTACTCCGGGATCGACCCGCAGCGCGCTTTCCGTTTTTCTTTTTTGTTATCCATACCCGCAATTCTCGGTGCCAACCTGCTTGAGCTGAGGAAATTGGCGCATATAACCAACCTACCTGAGTTGCTGATCGGCATGGCCTGCAGTTTCGTCAGCGGGCTTGTCGCATTAGCAGTCCTGCGCCGCACCGTATACAGGAAATTCCATTACTTTGGCATTTATTGTCTAATAATCAGTGTAGTACTAATAATTTCCCGCTTATGAGAATAATAAATTTACTGATATGTATCATTATCATGGTAACCATTGCGTGGAGTGATGTGAACCGCTACCGGAAGGATAATCTGTTGCTCGAGAACATACCCGACATCCCTGCTGGAGTCGCCGCCCGCTTGCAGCCGTATCAGAATGTCAGGAGCTCATCGTTCTATGACTGGTTACCCCGAAACGACGGCATTTTGATAAGGACCAGATTCGCCGAATCAAATCAGATCCACGTTGTCGAGCTACCGAAAGGCATGCGGCGCCAAATCACATTCTTCGACGAGCCGGTCAATGAATGCACTGTCTGCCCGGATGCCGGAACACCGGTACTGCTCTTCACCAAGGATTCGGCCGGGAACGAGATCGACCAAATATATGCATATGATTACTCATCCGGGTCATATAGAATACTGAGCGATGGTCAGTCAAAAAACAATTCTGTAGTATGGTCAAGAAGAGGTGGCCGCTTCGCATTCCGCTCCAACAAACGCAACCCGCGCGACTATGACATCTATCTCGGTGATCTGGGCGGTAAGAAGAACTTCAGAATCATCCTGCAAAAAGGAGGTTACTGGTATCCGGTGCAATTTTCGCCGGACGACCGCAAACTCCTGGTCAAGGAGTATATATCTTCGGAAGAATCGTACTACTACATTGTCGACCTACAGAACCGAAACGTACAACCGTTATCCAGTGACACGACCAGAATCTCTTACGGCACCGCCCGTTGGTCTGAGGATATGAAAGGTGTGTACGTCATTTCAGATCGGTTCAGCGATTTCAAGCAGCTGATGTACTACGATCTGAGAAGCGGGAATTTCGAAGTGCTGACAAAACAGATACCATGGGATATCCTCGAGGTCGAGATCTCCCCATCTGGAGCAGTCGTGGCCTTCACCAGCAACGAGAACGGATTTACCAAACTGTATCTCATGGATGCCACGACCCGGGCACTTAGCCGCGTGAGCCTGCCCGAGGGTCAGATCAACAACCTGAAATTCAAGCCCGACGGCGAAGAGCTCGCAATCACGCTGAACCGTCCAACGCAGCCGAGCGATGTTTACACGTTGAACCTTAGAACAAAGAAATTCCTACGCTGGACATACAGTGAGATCGGCGGCCTCGATACGCTCTCGTTCGTCACCCCGAGGCTCATATACTACGAGACATTTGACAGCGTGAATGGCCAACCCCGCACCATCCCTGCCTATTACTACGAACCGAGAAAATTTAAACCTCCTTATCCGGTACTGATCGACCTGCACGGTGGGCCGGCCGTGCAGGAAAAGCCGTATTTCTCGTATCTGTTCCAGTTTTACCTGAATGATATGGGCATCGCGGTGATCGCACCCAATGTCCGCGGTTCGACCGGCTATGGACGTGAATACATGAACCTTGACAATGACTACGATCGCGGGAACTCGGTAAGGGATATCGGCGCCCTGCTCGACTGGATAGCAAAACAACCGCAACTCGACCGCCGGCGGGTCGCGCTCACCGGCGCCTCTTACGGCGGTTACATGGTCCTCGCAGCAATGGTTCAATATGGCGACCGTCTTGCCTGCGGCGTGGATGTTCTCGGTATCAGCAATTTTGTTACGTTTCTCGAGAATACGGGTAAGTACCGGCAGGACCTGCGGCGGGAGGAATATGGCGATGAGCGCGACCCGGAAATGCGTGAATATCTTACGCGTATCTCGCCTCTGACCGATGCTCACCGCATCGCGAAGCCGCTGTTCATAGTGCAGGGGCTCAATGATCCCAGAGTTCCAGTTTCTGAAGCCGAACAGATCGTAAAAGCAGTGCGTAAGAACGGCATCGATGTGTGGTACCTGTTGGCTGAGGATGAGGGTCACGGTTTCGGCAAGAAATCAAACCGCAATTTCTATCAACAGGCATTGGTTATGTTTTTGCAGAAGTACCTGCTGGGCAGAAAATAGTCGGCCCGACCAAGGTGAACATAGATATTCTGTCGTTGATCATTTTGCACAATCTTTCCAAGATAGCATGTTAGGTATTCTGGAATCCAGGCATTCAGGTATTTAATTAATCCGCGGAGGTTTTATGAAGATTCTGGTTGGTTATTATTCACGCAGTGGCAACACGAAGAAAATGGCCGAAGCGATCGCAAGAGGCGTGAAAGAGGAAGGCGTGACCTGTGAATTGAAAGACGTATCACAAATAAAGGTCGACGACCTGCTCGGCTATGAAGGAATGATCTTCGGCTCACCTACGTACTACGGTCAGATGGCGGCTGAGTTGAAGAAACTCTTCGATGATAGCGTAAAACATCACGGCAAGTTGAGCGGCAAGGTGGGCGGTGCCTTCTCATCGAGCGGCATGATGGGCGGCGGCGGCGAAACGACCATCTTCAGTATCTTTCAAGCTCTGCTGATCCATGGCATGATCATTGTCGGCGACGCAAAAATACAGCATTACGGCCCGCTCTCGGTCGGCGCACCAGACAAGGAAGCCGCGCAGAATTGCGTGAAATATGGCAAAAAACTCGCCGCATTGACGAAGAAGATTCACGGAACACAATAACAAAGCAATTAAGGGGACTGCAGGGCAATTCAAGGCAAACTATCAGGGCAACATAGGCCGAGTTGCCTTTCTGCCTTCTATGTTTTTATATTCAGCAATTGCCGCCACTGCCCTGTCCTGCTACGGGCATTCCCCAGGGGTCGACAGTTTGGAATTTGAAGTTTTGAATTTTGATATTGTTTCGTATTTTGAATTTCGTGCTAGTTTCTTGTCATCTGCGTCTGCTTGACGATGCATTATTTATGAATATAATAGAATCGGAATCCAAATGGCGAAAATGAAAGCCGTAGTAAAGACAAAACCCGCACCCGGTGCGGAGATGATCGATATGGACGTTCCGACCCCAGGGCCGAACGATGTTCTGGCAAAGGTCCTGGCAACGTCGATCTGCGGTACTGACCTGCATATCTATGAATGGAATGAATGGGCGCAGGGACGAATCAAGAATCTGCCCCAGGTCATGGGTCACGAACTATGCGGCGAGGTCGTTGAATTAGGTCGTAATGTCAGGAATCTGAACAAAGGCGATATCATCTCGGCGGAGACGCATATTGGCTGCGGTCACTGTTACCTCTGCCAGACCGGTAATACACACATCTGCATCAATGGAAGCATATTCGGCGTGGACATCAATGGTGTCTTTGCCGAATACGCCGTGGTTCCGGCACGCAATGCGTGGCTTCTGGATACGCGGATAAAAAAGGACTTCGCATCGGTTATGGAGCCCCTTGGTAATGCGGTGCACACGGTGCTGGCCGGCGAGATCACTGGTAACAGAGTTCTCATTACCGGCTGCGGTCCAATCGGCCTCATGAGCGCCGCCGTAGCACGTGTTTGCGGTGCGACAAAGATCATCGCAACCGAAATAAATGAATTCCGCATCGATCTGGCCAAGAAAGTCGGCGCCGACCTGGTGCTCAATCCGAAAAAGGAAGAGATCGTACCACGCATTCTAAAGGAAACCGCCGGACTTGGTGTCGACGTGGTCCTGGAAATGTCTGGCAACCCCAAGGCAATGACCGATGCTTTCGAGGCATTGAGGCCGGGCGGCCGCTACTCGATACTCGGTATTCCGGACAAACCGATGGAAGTTGATATCGGCAGACATATCGTGTTCAAATATGCTACGGTACAGGGCATTAATGGACGACTGATGTTCTCGACCTGGCATAAAACGACAAGATTCTTAGCCTCAGGCCGTCTCGACATTGAGCCGATCATAACCCATCGACTGCGTCTCGAAGAGTACGAGAAGGGAATGACGTTGATGAGGAGTGGCAATTGCGGGAAGATACTACTCTACCCCTAACCTGGTACAGAGATGATTAAAGGTCTGGGGATCGACATTCTGGCAAAAGACCGCGTTACCACGTTGAAAAACAGGGAAGAATTCATTCGAGATGTATCCACGCCTGGAGAACTCAGCGTTTCTCGCCGTTCATCAACCCATGAGTTCGCACTCGCAACCCTTTTCTCGATCAAGGAAGCGGTGCTCAAGTCGCTGGGCTGTGGTCTCCACTACGGCTATTTCTGGCGAGATATCAATATCAATGCGCACTCCGGCTTGAGAATCTCAGGTCGGCTTGCGGATTCCGCGAAGAAAAAATCAATCGGACAATTCCATTTTTCTACAGCGCAGACGAAAGAATACGCGCTGAGCGTTGTATTGCTTGAATCCGAAGACCAATCTCAGGAGGTAATTTAA
>JBFEPB010000086.1:0-6163 GCA_041550295.1 bacterium
CTGAAATCGCTGGCCGAGGAATTGCACGTTGATATTGAATTCACTGGGTTTGTCTCTGAAGATGAAAAATACCGTATCTACCACGCGGCGCGGGTGATTGTGCAGCCATCGATCAAGGAAGGATGGGGTCTGACCGCGATCGAGGCGCAGTCTTGCAGCACTCCAGTGGTGAGTGCGAATTCGCCTGGGCTGCGTGAAGTAGTTCGGCACGATCAGACCGGCTTTCTGTATGATTACGGAAACATAACCGAACTTGCCGGTCGCATAGTCGAACTCTTGGACGATCAGACGAAATGGAAGATTTTCTCCTCGGCGGCGCGGAAATGGGCAAGGCAATTCTCGTGGGAAAGATCGGCAAAATCGTTTGAACAAGTATTGAAGCAAGAAATTCGAGACAATGATGGTTAATTACGGGCTGAAGGTAATATTGATTTTTTGTGCGGCCATAGCTCAAGTTTCGGGGATTGAGAGCAGAGAGTATGGATATGCGAAAGATGCCTTCAAAAAAGGGAACTACGCCATTGCCAGGATATACTTCGAGAACATCCTGCAGGATGATGTTAATCGTGATCTGTTCCCTGA
The DNA here is from genome assembly GCA_041550295.1 of bacterium. GTDB lineage: Bacteria > Hydrothermota > Tepidihabitantia > SM23-42 > SM23-42 > SM23-42. The sequence goes on from JBFEPB010000086.1 coordinate 583, forward strand.
TGCCCTCTATTATCTCATCCTCATTCATGAGCGCGAAGACGATTTTATTGGAGTTCTTTCGTCGGCAGGCCGTTTTCTCGAAGATCATGATCATGATCTTCGAGCTCAAGAGATCCTGGCATTGGTGGTGCAGGGTCTCGTCGAGCGAAGCGCTTATCGCGTGGCATGTGAGTATGTCAAGAAATACGACTTTTTAGTGGGTGATTCACCCATCCTTGAGGAATTAGGCCAGAAGTTACTCAAGGGGGGAGAGCATGAACTCGCCGATTATATCCTCTCGTTTGTTGCCCAGAGTGATACAATCAAGATCCTGCGGGCAATGACGATGAGCGACATCGTTGCGCGGGAGGAGATGCTGGAGTCCTTGAATAACGTGACCCGCGATCTCTACCTGGCAGAGAATTATCTGCTCAGAGGGGATACGGTAAGCGCCTTCCTTTCCTTCCGCAGGCTCGAAGGAGAAAGATACAGTGGCGGTGCCCTTTACCGGTACGCAAAACTTGCTTTGCTCTTTGCTCCTGATGTCGCTGCCCGTGCGGTCGAGAAACTCAGGTCAGCGAAGGGTTTCGAACGCAAGTCTGATCTTCTCTACGCAATGCTCGGAAAGACACGATTGCCGCATTTCTTGCCTGAGGATGCAGAAGAGAACGCACTCTTCGTGCGGATCTGCAATGTTGATACGGTTTCCCGAGAACCTCCTGAGGGGATTTTTCTTGATTCAATTCTGAGGGAATCCGGAGACACACTCGCGGAGATCAGGGAACTCAGGAAGAGGTACAGGGACAGCTACTTCATAGATTCGCTCTATTGCCATCAGTTAGTAACACGGGCTGATTATGAGCAGGCCAACCGTGTGATTTCTGGGTATCTCAGATATAACAATGTTGAAGGATACGTACGACGCACGATTGCGTACTACCAGTTTTCTGAGAAGGAGTTCGGCCTGGCAGCCAAGAACATCATTCTCGCTGATTACAAGAGTCCGACCGCTTCGTATCTCCTTGCCGAATGTTTGAGCAAGATGGGAAATGACGCCACCGATCTTTTTGAATATGTGATGTCTAATACTGCAGATTCAGTGCTCCGTGACAGGGCGGTGAAGGGCTACGTGCGGGAACGGTATGCGTCAGGGGCCTACGCTGATGTCTGCTCGGTCCCTATCGATGAATTGGCCGCTGACACAACGCTCATTCGTTTTTATGCGCGGAGTCTGGCGCGCTGCGGTTTGCCCGGTCGTGCCGACTCTCTGGTCAGCGTATGGTTTGGCCGTCCGGATTATGAGGTGGTTAACCTCTATGGTGAATATCTCATCGATAAGGAGCAACATGCAAAGGCGAAAGCATATTATGATTCGGTACTGCAAAGCACACCGGGACCAGTCAATGAGGATTTTTACTACAATTGGGCAATGACGTATTTTCTGAGTAATGAAATGGATACTGCGCTAGCCAGGTTCAGGTCCTATGTTTCGCGGTTCCCTCTCGGTAGACACTACCATGCAGCTTTGTTCAAGATCGCGACCTTAAATTACCTGGATGAAAATTACGACTCGGCAGGCTATTACTACGATCTGGCGAGTGAGGATGTTGAACTCGCTCCCGATGCATTGGAAAACGCAATGATCAGCTTCAAGAAGGCTGCTAACTGGCGGATGGTAATCGAAATCGGTGATAGGAGGTTGGCCAGGGTCGGTGAGGATAGACAAGCAGATGTGCGTTTCGAGATCGGCTATGCGTGGCTGCGTTCAGGCAGGATACATGAAGCAATCAAGAATCTGGAAATTGCAGCGAGAGCCAAGTCCGAGCCGTCTTATCACTACTGGCTAGGTGAGGCCTATCTTGGAAAAGGCGATTTTGCCCGAGCCTTCCACAGTTACCAGAAAGTAGTGCATGAACACCCAGATGATGAAATGTGGGTTCCCACGGCACGGTACAAGACCGGCATCGCGCTGGAACTGCTGGATGAAATCAACGCGGCAACGGAAATGTATAAGCAGATAATACGAGAGAGAGGAGTGAGCGATCCGATTGCCGCAGAAGCTAAGCTGCGGCTCGATTTCCTGGGTGGCCAATGAGGATTGCCAGGCGCGGGGAGGAGCAAATGCTTAGAATACATCTGTTGAGAACGGCTGGAGCGGTGGCGATTGTTCTAGCATTCCTGACCTTGTCGTCGCTTTCCTGCTGCGGCTATTCAACTCGTTCGCTGATGCCCGAATACATGCAGAGTATACACATCGCCATCCTTGATAACCGGACCCTCAAACCAGGGCTCGATGAAATCGCAACCAATGCCGTGATCGAAGCTTTTCGCAGCGGGTCGAGCCTGCGTATCGTGGATGAAGAGAGTGCCGACCTCATTCTTGATGGCAGTGTGAGCGGCTATGCAAAGGACCCCCATACCTATACATCTGATCAGGCGATTCTTCAATACAAGATAACAATACGGTACTCGGTGCGATGTCTTGATAGGATCAGGAATGAAGTCTTCTGGGAGGGCGATGTTTCAGATTGGGTTCTTTATGACGCTGATGAAGATCAAGCGATAGGCGAAGCAGCAAAGAAAGTCGCCGAGAGGCTTGTTACCAGCATTCTCACGAACTGGTAAATGAAACTAAAACCCTTCGCTGCGATTGAATTACCACATTTCCGGGAAAAGGTATTCAGCGACATTCTGCTCGGGTTGGACTGCGAAGCGCTCGAGAGGGGTACCCGACTACGGGCAGGTGAAATAATAAAGAGCCCGTTGCAGGGATCTTTGAAAAAGGCGAATGAAGCCTATTTCTGGGGCTCTTATTATGATGGTCTGCTGTATTATGCACACGCATTGTCGCAGGATAGGCAAAACCTTGGTGCCATGATCGGGCAGATCCGCATCCTGGTTGATGTTGGCCAGCATGAAGCAGCAGTGTTCTGGGCGGATGAATCGTTGAAAGTCTCGCTCGCTCCCGATGTCTTACTTGCCGCAAAGGCATTTGCCCTAGCATACGGCGGTAGAGTGGATGATGCAAAGAAAATCATCAACGTTCCGGTCGGAGCTGATGAGACTCCAATGCTCTGGCTCCTTCGGGGCGAGGTATTCTTGTGCATTAGGCTCAATATCCTTCAGAAATTTTTCACGCCGCATAAGGGTATCGGTAAGATGGGTGCGTTTTTCTGTTTTCTTAAAGCGCTCAGCCCCAGCTCCAGCGATGCATTTCTCAATCAGAGAATAGGGCTCGCCTACATGCAGGCCGGCGACAGCACAAGGGGATTTGAACACTTGAAGGTGGCGCTGAACACGGTGCCCTGTAACCCGCTTACGCTGTACGGGCTCGCCGAGTGCAGCAGGATGAATGGCGATAATGAGCACGCGTTGTACTACGTCAAGAAGGCGATTGCTGGCAATCCTGAATTGGATTGCGCATTTGAACTGCTTCAGTGGTTACACCGGCCCCGTCTTGGGTTCATCGGTAAATTTCGTCGGGCGAAGAGGAAAGAGGAGATATGAAAAGAAAGTATGTGTCGATAGAAGATCTCTACAGGATGGAATTCCTGAGGGAGGTTGCGCTTTCACCGGATGGCAAAAAGGTGGCCTATACTGTGGAATGGATGGAGCAAAAGGACAACAAATACTACACAAATCTCTATCTAGTTGATGAGAGCGGGAGGAACCGTCATTTTGTACGGGGGAAGAAGGATATCAAGAACATCAGGTGGTCACCGAACGGGAAGACGATATCCTTTGTCATGACCGATAAGCAGGAGCAGAATCTATGGGAGATTGCGGCTGATGGTGGTGAGGCCTATGCCATTACCAAAGCAAAAGGATTCTTCGGTAACTACGGTTGGACGCCCGATTCCAGAAGCATCATTTGCGAATTCACCGTCAAGAAGGAGGATAAGGAAAGGAGCCCCGAGAAAGACAAACCTCCGTTGTATCACCACGTCAAGAGCATGTGGTACAAGCTGGATGGCAGGGGCATGCTACCTCTCGAAAAGCAGCATATCTGGAGGGTCAGTGTTCGCTCTGGCAAGATGAAACAACTCACCAGGGGGCGTAATGGCGATGATTTTTCTGATATTTCACCCGACGGGAGGTTTGTCGCTTTCAGTTCAAATCGTAACGAGGATTTTGAAGGCAGATTTCAATACTACGACATCTATATCGCGGATATCAACACCGGTAGAGAAAGAAAACTCCAGACACCGGCCGGGCCCAAATGGTCACCCGTTTTCTCGCCGGATGGAAGGTACCTCGCATACCGTGGCAGATTGTATCCAGAGGAATGGGTCGGTTGGCGTAACATCTATTTATGGTCGGTTCCGGTAAAGGGTGGAAAGGTTCGAAATCTTACGAAGACGTTTGATAGGACTTTCGACGCTCTGATGACTGATGATCTTGGGCACTATGCATACACCCGTCCGGTGTATTCAAACGACGGAAGATTCATTTACGACATCACGGTGGATCATGGTGATTACTGTTTGTTTCGTGTCGATATAAAGAAGAAAAGTGTGAGTAAGATTACGGGCCACAATGAACGGATATACGCATTTGACCATGATGGACATGATACGTGGGCACTGGCGATCAGCAATGCAGTTGATCCGGGTAACCTGTTCTTGTATCGAGACGGTGTTCGTCATCAGCTAACGCATCTTAATCGGAACTATCTGAGGGCACATAAGCTTGCCATTCCCGAGGAGGTCAAGTGGAAGGGTTTTAGCGGTGACGAGATCCAGGGTTGGTTGCTGAAGCCACCCAATTTCAAAAAGACCAATAAATATCCGCTTATCGTACAGATCCACGGGGGGCCGCACGCTGCCTACGGTAATTCTCTGTTTCATGAATTCCAAGTGCTTGCGGCAAAGGGGTATATCGTTTTCTATTCGAACCCGCACGGCAGCGTCGGATACGGTGAGAGATTTGCCGGAGCACTCCATAATCGTTGGGGCATACCGGATACGCATGACATTATCAAGGGGTTGAATGTTGTTACGAGAAGGAGATACGTGGATCGCAGGAGAATGGGGGTCATGGGAGGAAGCTATGGAGGTTTCATGACCAACTGGATCATCGGCCACACCGATATCTTCAAGGTCGCCGTGACTATGCGTAGCGTAGTGAACATGTTGTCATTCTGGTCTTCCGATTTCGGTTTTGGCCTGTCCAAAGAGTTCAATGGTTTCTGGTGGGATAAAAGAAACTTTCAATTCTACTGGGACATGTCTCCGATAAAATATGTGAGACGGATGAAAACTCCTTTGCTGATAATACACAGCGAGCAGGACCATCGCTGTCCGATCGGCCAGGCCGAAGAGTTGTTTGTTGCACTCAAACTCTTGGGCAGGGACGTGGAAATGCTACGGTTCCCTGATGAACCGCACGGGCTTTCCAGGCACGGGTCGCCGCGAAGGCGGGCAAAGCGACTGGAGTTCATCCTGAGATTCATTGAACCATATCTGAAGAAGTAATTCGCCTTTGGGGTGGGATACGCATAGATGCAAATCCTGATAATTCTGGCCATCGTCTTCATTTGCTATGTAACATGGAAGTACTGGGCACTATCAATGGGTGCTGGTTTCGACCCAGCGCCGATGGA
>JBFEPB010000087.1:0-6142 GCA_041550295.1 bacterium
AGGAATTGCCGATGATGATCGTGAACTTGGGAACCTGTGCGTTCGCCACGGCATGAATCAACTTCGCTCCATCCTTGGCTATTCCTCCGTGCTCATACCGCTTGCCTACAATGAATCCGGTAATGTTCTGAAGAAAAAGGATCGGTATCCTGCGAACCGAGCACATCGACACAAAATGTGCTCCCTTCTGAGAAGACTCGGAAAACAAAACACCATTATTGGCAAGGATGCCGACCGGGTATCCCATGATGCGCGCGAAACCACATACTAGCGTCGTACCGTAGAGCGTCTTGAACTCGTGGAATTCACTGCCATCAACAATGCGCGCTATCACTTCGCGTACATCAAACGGTTTTCTAAGATCCGAAGGAATTATCCCGTACAACTCAGCAGGATCGTAGGCAGGTTCCTTTGGCTGTTCACGATCAAGTGGATATTTTACGGCCTTCGTAAGATTCTCCACGATATTTCTCGTGATTTCCAGCGCATGCTCATCATTAATCGCAAAGTGATCAGCGACACCAGAAATGCGGCAGTGAACATCGGCCCCTCCCAGATCTTCCTCAGAAACAACCTCTCCGGTTGCCGCCTTCACCAAAGGAGGGCCTCCGATGTATATCGTACCAACCCCTTTGACGATTACCACCTCGTCGCTCATTGCCGGCTGATACGCTCCTCCGGCAGTACAGAAACCCAGAACAACTGATATCTGTGGGATATTGTCAGCAGACATGCGTGCTTGATTGAAAAAAATCCGTCCGAAATGGTATTTGTCCGGAAAAGTACCCACTTGCAGCGGCAGAAATATCCCACCCGAATCAACGAGGTAAATGCAGGGCAGCCTGTTCTCGATAGCGATCTCCTGAGCACGAATGTGCTTTTTTATGGTCTCTGGAATGTAGGTCCCGCCCTTTATCGTCGCGTCATGGGCGACAACCATCACCTCTCGGTTATGGACCAGACCAATGCCCGTTATTATTGCGGCTGAGGGATGTTCATTATCATACATATCCCACGCTGCCAGGTGACTCAACTCCAGAAACGGTGTCCCTAAATCAAACAAATGCCTGAGCCGATCGCGGACAAACAACTTGCCTCTTTCCGCATGCTTCTTGTGCATGTACTCGGGTCCACCTTTCCTCACCTCTGCCAGACGCTCATTCAAGGTCTGCACGGCCTTTTCCATGACGGCTTTGTTTTCCTTGAACTCCGCGCTTTTTGTACTTATTTTTGATTCAATTTTGTACATAGCCCGCTCATATCCGAAATCCTAATATCGAAATACGATTCCGCAAATGCTCGAATCTTTGGCTTCATTGCATATGCGAGAATGCCTGCAAGGGCAACCAAATTCAAAATCACAATGAACAAAACGTTTTGAATTTTCAGTTTTTGTCATTTGATATTGTTTAGAATTTCGTATTTCGGATTTCGCGTTTAAACAAGTATTGCCTTGTATCCATAGCAGATTATCCCAGTGTGCCCTTCCGTATACAGTTTCCGGAAAACAAACTTCACTTTCTTTCCTATTTTCACATCTTCAGGTTTGCAGTCAACAATCTGCGTCGTGACTCTTACGCCGTTATCCGATTCAATGATCGCCACGCTATATGGTACTTCATTCTCAAAATCCTTCGGCGCAACACGAATCGTTGTGAATGTCAAGATCTTGCCAAAGTCAGATATTCTCTCCGCATTGAACTGCCGGGAACCACAACCGCAGACCATACGCGGAGGGAATGCTACTCGGCCACAACTGCTGCATTTTGCCGCCTCGAGTCTGTATCGCTGCGGCATCTCCCTATGATATCTTGGTGATGGCATTAAACCTCCTACCTTCTGGGAAATACTAAATTCAAAATCCTAAATCCGATTCCGTAAATGCTCGAATCTTTGTCCCTTGGATTGGTGTAGTACTTCGATATTCGGATTTAGAATATAGCCCAATAAGCATTTTGCCCGTGCTACTATTGTGCCTGGAATATATGTACTACTGACGATGCTCCTGAACCACCCATATTCTGAGTCAATCCGATCTGGGCATTCTTCACCTGACGCTTCTCAGCCTGACCGCGCAGTTGCTCGACCACCTCAACGACTTGAGCAACACCTGTTGCACCCACGGGATGCCCCTTCGACTTAAGGCCGCCCGATGGATTGACCGGAATCTTGCCAGTCAGTGCAGTATGGCCATGTTCCGTGAACGTGCCGCCTTTTCCCTTTTCTACAAAACCCAACTCTTCGATGATGCATATCTCAGCTATTGAGAAACAGTCATGGACTTCAGCAAGACTTATCTCGGATGGTTTGACCCCAGACATCTTATATGCCACCTCGGCCGATCTCTGTACGGCCTTCAGAGTGGTGATGTCCTCACGGTCATGGAGCGCAAGCGTATCAGTAGCAGCTCCACTCCCAAGTACCTTGATCGCAGGCTTTCTGATCTTCCTGGCAACATCCATCGATGCCAGGATCACGCATGCCGCGCCATCCGAGACCGGCGAGCTGTCGAGCACGGTCAGAGGATCAGCCACCATAGTGGCCTTGATCACCTGTTCGGCCGTTACCTCCCCGCGGAACTGGGCGTTCGGGTTTAGCGCACCATTATGATGGTTCTTCACCGACACCATTGCAAGCTGTTGCCTAGTGGTACCATACTTGTGCATATGCGCCCTGGCGATCATGGCATAAAGACCTGGAAATGTGATACCGTGATACACTTCATATTCCTGGTCCGCCGCGGTAGCAAGCGCGTAGGTAACATCTGCGCCATCAGTCATCTTTTCAACCCCGCCGACCATCACTACATCGCTATATCCAGAAGCGATCTCAAACAAACCGAGGCGAAATGCCATGCCACCTGAGCAACACGCAGATTCGACTCGCACCGACGGGATCTGAGATACCCCTAGATAATCGGCCATCAAGGCGCCGATATGCTCTTGGCCGACAAACAAACCTGGAGTCATTGAACCAACATACATAGAAGAAATACGGTCGACACCCGCATCGTCGATCGCCTTGAGCGCTGCTTCAACAAAAATATCTCTCAATGATTGCTTCCACAGTTCACCAAATTTAGTCATGCCACATCCGATTACAGCAACCTCACGCATCTCAACCCCCATTCAATCGTTCATTATTATCTTACCACGGAATTTGGCGTATTGGCCGTAATCCAAATAGATCCGATTCTTTTCCAGCATATCTTTCACCTTCTCTGCCTTATCTCGTACTTCATTAAGCCGCCCAGTAGCTTTAAAAACAAATGCATCACTGCCAGCACCGGACCCGAACGAAACGAGGAGTATCCTGTCACCAGGCTCGGCAATGTCCAACGTCGCCGAGAACCCGGTCGGTGAAGATCCAGAGTAAGTATTACCCATCAAGGGCACTATCCAGCCTGGCTCGAGCTGTTCTTTTTTGAAACCCAGTTTCTTCCCGACCGTCAAGGGGAATTTACCATTCGGCATATGAAACACTACATACTTGAAGTCCGATGCCTTGAGTCCGCTCTTCTTTAAGATACCCTGGCCCGCACCGATAATGTGCTTGAAATATGCCGGCTCGCCCGTAAACCTTCCTCCGTGCATTGGATAGAAAGCACCCTCACGCCGCCAAAAATCAGGTGTGTCTGTCGTATACGAGTAAGTGTGAGTCAATTCTGCAACGACCTTTTCCTTACCGAAAATGAACGCGGAGCCACCAGCGGCTGCACTGAATTCGAGGGCGTCGCCAGGCGCACCCTGAGAAGTATCCGCACCGATCGCCAGTGCAAACTTCATCTGATCCGCCTTCACGAGGCTATAGGCAACAAACATCGCTTCGGTTCCCGCCTTGCAGGCAAACTCATAATCCGCAATATGGACTTCCGGCACTATACCAAGGGCCTCCGCAACAACCGTCCCCGACGGCTTCACAGCATAGGGATGGGACTCGGAGCCAATATACACTGCGCCGATATCCTTTGGATCGATCCCGGCACGCCGCAACGCGTTCCGTCCTGCTTCAACAGAAATGGTGATCGTATCCTCGTCCAGAGCCGGTACTGTTTTCTCCTTCAGCAAGAGACCTCTCCTTACTGCTTCCGCATCGCGTCCCCACTGTTTGGCAATCTCATCCACCCTTATTCTGTAGCGCGGTAGATATGAGCCATATCCAACAATGCCAACCATCAAACCTCCTTCCAATGAAAATCCGAAATCCTAATAACGAAATACGAAACAAACCCTACATACTAATGTTCAAAACCGTTTTGAATTTTGTATTTTGGTCATTTAGTATTTTTAGAGTTTCGTATTTTGTGCTTCGTGCTTATGTCTTCCCAAGTGCTTGTTCCAAATCCGCGATCATATCATCCGGGTGCTCGGCTCCGATGCAGAGCCTTATCAGATCCGGAGGAATGCTCGCCATGGAACGCAGATCTTCACCCATTTGTTGATGAGTACTAATCGAGGGTATCGTCGCCACTGACTTGATACGTCCAAGGTCAGTAGCGCGCCAGATACGCTTCAAGTTGTCGAAAAATTTGCGCGCCGTAGAGATACCACCCTTCAGTTGAAATGACATCAAGTGCCCGTACCTGTTCACCGGCTTTTTATATTGCTCGTCATATTCAGCGTCGACAAGCCAGAGATACTTCGATGCCACATCATAGAGCGGGTGATCTTCCAGCCCGAGATAATTTACGCTTGCTACTTTGGGATGTCCGTTGAGAAACAATGCTACTTTCATTGAATTCCTGCTAAGCAGGTCCATCTTCGACCGTAACGTGCGCATGTCGTTCAGGGTCAGAATAGCCTGTATCGGAGACATGCACCAGCCCATATCCCGATTCGGCAGTAATTTTATGTAAGTCGCAAAATCCTCTTTCATCTCGTCGGTACCGACTCTAGAAACGATATTTTTCCTTGCAATCACGGCACCGGCAATGCCAAAACCACTCGCGGTAAGTGTCTTGGTGACCGAATGTATGACAATATCCGCGCCGAGTACGATCGGCCGCAGCAGCGCCGGGGTAGCGATGGTCGAGTCGAAAATCGCGGGGATGCCGTGTTCATGCGCAAGATCAATCACCTTCTTGAGATCAAAGAAAGACAACCCCGGATTGGAAGGAAGCTCACCGAACAAAAACCGCGTGTGTTCGTCGATCTTTGAAGCCCAATCATCGATGTTGGTAGGATCAACAACCCAGCGACAATCTATACCCCGATCCTGCATCTTGCGAATGCTGAACTGCTGGAATGTCCCGCCATAGATCTGGGCAATGGACACGAAATTTATCGCTTCTTGCGAACCCCTGCTTTGCTTGACGAGGAACGGGTCAGTGGCACTGGCAATGGCCGCCATGCCCGAGGAAACGGCGCAGCACCCTGTCTCCCCGGTAAAGCCATACCCATCAAGCAGAGCCAGCGTTGCCTCGAGATAACCGATCGAAGGATTATGGATCCTGCTGTACGTCCAAGATGGTATCAGGTAGGCCAAAGCCGCTTCCATCTCATCGCTGTCGCGGAATGCCTGAGATGAACTCATGAATATCGGTTCGATGATCGAGCCCTGGTTATTCTCAATTGCTTCCAGTACCGAGTAAGTCCCGTGTACGGCTATCGTATCGAATTTCCACTTCTTGACTTCCTCGCTGACATAACGGTTTTGCTCAGCAAGAGCCTTTTTCGCCCTGTCCACATACTTCTGCACGCCATCATTCATAACTTCTCCCACGTTTTGAACCACCCTGTACTGTATTGGACAGTCATCTATGTCTTCTTCAGTGCTTGTTCCAGATCCTCAATAATGTCATCCGCATGTTCAAGACCGACCGATAATCTCACGAATCCTGGCTTTATCCCGCTTGCCAGTAATTCATCTTCACTGTATCCAGAATGGGTCATTGAACCCGGATGTTCGATAAGTGTATCGACATCACCCAGGCTGACGGCCAGAGTGCATAAACGCACGGAGTCCATAAGAATCTTACCCGCTTCTTTTCCTCCTCTGACATCAAAACCGACCATCCCTCCAAACCCGTTCATCTGTCGGCATGCAACATCATATCCGGGATGAGTCTCCAATCCCGGATAATAAACGTGCTCAACTTTTTCATGCCCAGCAAGGTACTGCGCGACCTTTTCAGCATTTGCAC
>JBFEPB010000088.1:0-6136 GCA_041550295.1 bacterium
ATCGCGGGGCTACTGAGTATTCTATTTTTTTTCATTTCTGTTTATCGGGGAGTGCCGGTCCGGGCGCTCATTCTCTATGTCCCGGTAATGGTGGTGTCGGGGATACTCATCTTTGCTGTAATTAAGGGGAACTGGCAGCAGAGAGAAACGCTCGAGAAACTATGCGGTATGAATATTCTGGTTAATCTGGGGACCACCGCATCCTATATTCTTGCCTTTGCATGATTAATGAATAAGACGCTGACGAATGCTGAATCAACGACAAGGCGTCGGGTGAGGCCATACTGGTGGCCGCCGGGTCTTATTGTGCGCCAGGCAGCGAGTGCGCTCGCCATCGGCGCCCTGACGCGTTGGCGTAAAATGCCCAATTGGTTCTTCAGGTATGGCACCAGATGTCTGCCTGGAGCAGGTGGTTCGCGCGGCATGGGTTGTATTGGGTTTCCAGACCATCCGGTCTGGGAGATGACCACTGCCTGCAACCTGAATTGTGTGCATTGTCACACTGCAGGCGGCGACCCGGGTGCGGACGAACTGACCACAGCAGAGGCGAAGAGGCTGTTGGACGATTTATCTTGTATCAGGAATTTCCGCATGATGGCGTTTACAGGTGGTGAGCCTTTGATGCGGTCTGATCTTTATGAACTCCTGGCGTATGCGCGTGCTCTCGGATTTACGAACACGATCGCAACGAATGCTACACTGATCGACGAGAAGGTTGCTCGGCGTTTGAGTGACCATGGGGTAGTAATAGCAGCAGTCAGTCTGGATGGTTTTACTGCGGAAACACACGATAGGGTAAGAGGTCTGCCTGGTTCTTTTGATGCTGCGATCAGCGGTATGCGCGCCTTGGCCAAGGCAGGAATTTTGTTGCATATCAATATCACCGCCATGGAATACAATGTCGAACAATTAGATCAGTTGATGACGCTCGTGGATGAATTGGACACCGGTATTCTCTTGATATATCAGCTGGTTCCGGTTGGTAGGGGACGCGGTATTGTCAGTGCTTCTCTGGGTAAAGAGGCCAACGAATGGCTGGCTAATTTCATGGCAAGGGCGCAGCGGCAGACCAACGCTATTATGGAACCGGTTGCTGGACCCCAGTACTGGCCTTTTCTTCTGCAGCGCGCCCGGATCAATAACGGCGTGATGTTGTCGATGGTGGAAAAAATATTCCATGGCTGCTCTGCCGGACGCGGATTCATCTACATAAAACCGGATGGAGCGGTCTGGCCATGTCCCTTCATCGAAGTGAGTTGCGGCAATGTGCGCGAGAGGTCTTTTAGCGATATCTGGCATGACTCGAACGTTTTGAATGACCTGAGGCGCCGGGAGTGGTTGCTCAAAGGACAGTGCGGCACCTGCGAGTATCGAAGATTGTGCGGCGGCTGTCGGGGCCGGGCGTGGGCTTTGACCGGTGACTATCTCAGCGAGGATCCGTGCTGTTTCATTCATGCAGAAGACGGTAAGGGCTAGTATGGCTAAGAAGGACAGATTGCAGACAATAATCGCGCCGATAAATAATGATCTCAAGAAGATCGAAGCTATGATACAAAGTGTCGGCTCTGACGTTCAGGTACCGCTTAGTTCCATGCTCAAGCATTCGCTTGTCGGCGGTAAGCGCTTGAGACCGGCATTTATCATGTTAGTCGGTGATTTGTTCAAGGTCCAGAAGCAGAAACTTTATGTTCTTGCTGCTGCGGTTGAAGTGCTGCATAGCGCTACCTTGATACATGATGACCTTGTTGACGATTCATCCCGGCGTCGAGGCCGCAAGACGCTCAATGTAATGTGGCCGCAAGGTGCGGCCGTTCTGGCCGGAGATTATCTTCTGGCGCGATCGGTTTCATTGGTTTCAGAACTCAATGATCCTGAAATTGTCGGCGTCCTTGCCAGAGCATTGTATACGATGTCCGCCGGTGAGATCAATTACCACTTTTCAGGAACACATAAGGATAATCGGGAAGTTTACTTTCAGACTATCAAAGCAAAAACTGCAGCGCTTTTTTCGGCTGCTGCCCGGATGGTTGGTTTACTGGCTGGTCAGAACAAAGCCGACCTGTCGCCTTTGGATCGGTTCGGGCACGAGTTTGGCATTGCTTATCAGATTGTTGATGATGTACTGGACTATATCGGGACCGAGAAACGACTGGGTAAACCTGCCGGCAGTGACCTGGCTGGTGGAGTGATCACTTTGCCGTTTATATGTTACCTGGAAAGACACCCTGAGGACCAAACGATCGAGAGGGTTTTGTCCGGTAAGTATAATCGCGGAGATTTGACTGCGGCGCTCAGGTTAATACGTGAATCCGGTGCAATCGATGATGCACTGGAACAAGCGAGGGTGCATGCACGTAAGTGCAAAGGTGCATTGGCAGAATTACCCGCTGCGAGGTCGCGGCAGACTCTTTTTGACCTGATCGACTACATCGTCGAAAGAACCCGCTGACCTTATGCAATTGACTAACCCCTTAAAATCACTATAATCTACAGATAACAGATACGAAATAACCGATAGCAGTATTTTGTTGTCGGATATCTGTGATCTGTAATCGGCTTCTTGTGTTTGGGATAGCCCGTTTGAGCTATGCACCGGCCACGGCGGGGATTGAAGGAGATTAAGTTGAGGATCGCCGGTGGTCGAGGGATATGCGGCTTCCATGAAGTGGAGAAAAGGGGGTGTCCCCCTTTACCCCTGTAGCTCAGCTGGATAGAGCGGCGGTTTCCTAAACCGCAGGTCACCCGTTCGAATCGGGTCAGGGGTATGTGAATTCAGGAATTATTTGATTTCAGGTGAAAGGAATTTATTATGAGACAAATTAAGAGAGGACACTACAAAGAGGATGAGTTTCAGAGCACGATGGAAAAATTGATGAAATACGTCGTGCGCCATCGCGATAAGTCAATAGTCATTGGTGTAGGTTTTGTCGCTGCTGTCGTGATGTTCATATCCTTATCCTCGCGCGGCGAATCAACGAATCCTCAAGCAGATCTACTGCATACCCAGGCGCTTGGCATGATGGCGACCGGGAGGATCCAGGAAACCGAAACTGTTTTAAATGAATTGACTCAAAAATACAGCAATACACGTGCCGGAAAGATCGGTTTGTATTATCTTGGTGTCGTGGCATATCATTCTGGCAGATTCGAAGAATCGCTGGACTATTTTGACCGATTTCTGTCGGCCGAGAAGAATGATTATTTACTGACACCGTCTGCATTAATGGGAGCTGGCAATGCAGCCGAAGGCATCAGAGATTTTGAACTCGCAGCAAAGTATTATGAAAGACTGATGCGTGATAAAGATGCGCCGCTGCGTGTTTATGGTACACTCGCATATGGCCGTGTGATGGGACTACTTGGTTATACGACAAAAGCCCGCGAGATCCTACAGGGCCTTCTGGATGCTGACCCCCCGCCTCCATCTGACGTTGCCGCAGATGCAAGGTTTTTTCTGGGTTATTTCAACCTGTAGTTTCTCTATCCAGAGGCGACATTGTCAGTGATTGAGTTGCTGCACATGCCGTAGAAGTACAGCATGCATAGTAATATATCTGTCGCATTCATCTGGCATTTTCACCAACCAATGTACTCCGGCCCGGAAGGCAATACCCTGCCACTACCGTGGGTGAGGCTGCATTGTCTGAAGGACTACCTTGATATGCTGAAGAACGCTCAGAAATTCCCGGAATTGCGATTGACCTTCAACTTCACACCGTCGTTACTCATGCAAATAAGGGGTTATGTTTCTGGCGAGATCACTGACGAACAATTTGTTCTTTTCAAGAAGAAACCAGAAGAACTGTCAGATGCAGAGAAGATACAGATATTGCGGGATTTTTTCCTTGCTAACTGGGATAAGATGATCGGTCCATATCCACGATATCTTTCATTGCTGCTAAAACGCGGTAGGAATATTGTGGGAGAGGAGTTGCCTGCAATCAGCCAGACTTTTACGCCTGCGGAGTGGCGTGATCTGCAAATGTGGTCAAATCTTGTCTGGGTCGACCCAATGTTCCGAGAAGAGATCAAGGATCTATATGAAAAAGGAAAGAATTTCCGCGATGAAGATAAGGAAAGATTGATTGGCCTCCAGAATAAATTAATCCGCTCGATATTCGATGAGTACAGGCGGGCGTCTGAATCCGGCCAGGTCGAGCTCACTACATCACCGCTTTATCATCCGATCCTGCCTTTGCTTGTGGATAGCGATCTTGCTCGCGCGTCGAATCCGAATTTGAATATTCCCTTCAGGTTCTCTCACCCCGAAGATGCCGAAGCCCAGATAGCAGAGGGCATAAAGGTCTTTGGGGATATTTTCGGTCAGAAACCAAGGGGCATGTGGCCATCCGAAGGCAGTGTTTGCGAAGAATTGCTGCCGATGTTCAATAGACTCGGTATCAGCTGGGTGGCAACCGATGAAGAGATACTCGCCCGTAGCATAAAGCGTTCTTTCTATCGCAATGACAAAGGTGTACCAAATTATGCAGATCAACTGTACAAACCATGGAAATACCGCGATGTTAACTTTGTTTTCAGAGATCATGTGATATCTGATCTGATCGGGTTTACGTACTACGCATGGGATCAGGAAAAGGCAGCGCGCGATTTTGTTGAAAGGATGAAGAGAATCAGTAATCAACTTCCCTCTTTTGACGAATTCATTGTTCCGGTGATACTCGATGGTGAAAATGCATGGGAGGCATACGATAATGACGGAACCACGTTCTTCGAGGCGCTTTATGGTGAACTTCTCAGGCAGAATATCCCGACGACCACGGTGTCAGGCTTCCTCGAGAAGCACGAGATCAAGAATGAATTGCCCTCGCTTTTTCCCGGTTCATGGATCGGCGCTAACTTCAACATCTGGATAGGTCAGCCCGAAGACCATATCGGCTGGAAGATCATCGACGATGTACGCAAGAAATTAACTGCGAAGAATGTAACGGACAAAGAAATATGGAACCGTTTGTATATGCTTGAGGGTAGTGATTGGTTCTGGTGGTTCGGTTCGGGGCATGTTTCGGCAACAACCCAGGTCTTCGATGAATTGTTCAGGCAGCACGCGATCTGGATCTACAAAAGAATTGGTGAAGAACCGCCTGCTGAACTCTATTCGCCTATCCAGCAGAGGGCAGAGGTCTTCTCCTGCCAGCCGATAGATGCAATCAGTCCGGTAGTCGACGGCCGTGTTACCAATTACTACGAATGGTATAATGCCGGATATGTGGATATAAAACGCATGGGCGGCACCATGCATCGTTTTGCCGGTTTGTTCTCGCGAGTCTACTGCGGTTTCGACGATAACAACCTGTATATCAGATTTGACATTGAAGACGAAGACATTTCCGCATACGAATATCGTGTCAAATTCCTCACGCCCAAGGATTTGGAATTTGCCGTATGTGCGAGCAAGGATTTTTCATGTGCAGTCGACAAGGTTGGGGAGATGGCGATCCCGCTCGCGAATTTGAATATCGATGATCAGAGCGTGGTGGAGTTCATGATCGACGCAAAGCAAAAAGGCGTGGAAATAGACCGCACGCCAGGCATGAAATTCAACGTCAAACTCAAGGACGTGAGACTGCACAACTGGACTGTCTGATTCGCCTTCGGTGAATCAGACAAAATCTCAAATAACAAGCATCAAATACCAAATAAACTCAATAGCCAATACTCAAATTCAAAAATTCGTTGTTTTGATCATTTGGAATTTAGACATTGGGATTTGTTAATGATTTCGAAATTCGAATTTAGGATTTGCATTCCGTGGCGATGCCCTCCGAAACATAAACGTTGGCATAAGCTATACGGGAGTATTGACTGCAGGTGGTATCCAACACGGCGTGGGTTTTAGTTGGTGCGGTGTCGATCGTCGGGCGGGGGGATATGCGGCCTCCATGAAGATTTTTGATGGTGTTGAAAAATCGAATGGAGATAAGGGGGGCAGAGCCCCCCTTATGCCGAGAGGGGGAGTTGAACCCCCACGCGCCTTTCAGCACTGCGGATTTTGAGTCCGCCGCGTCTCCCAGTTCCGCCATCTCGGCTTACCTTGCCCTGCAAGGCAGGAAACAGGTTGCAGGACACAGGATATAGTAGAGGATTATAACAGAAAAACCAGGAGTGTCAATGATTG
>JBFEPB010000089.1:0-6112 GCA_041550295.1 bacterium
ACCCGCTTCCCGTGGGTGAATTGGAGGATAGGATGCTGGGTTATGTAATCAGGCATAATGACCCTCACCAGGTTCGGATTTAGGACTTAAAATAGTCGACTGCATTTTTGAAAATGAAAAGACCATCCCCTTCACCGTCTTGCCCCTGGCCGCGGTGCTCTGGATGCTGGATGTAAGAGACAAATCGCTCCGGATGAGGCATGAGGCCGAGAACGCGTCCTGTCTTGTCGGCAATACCGGCAATGCCCATTGTGGAGCCGTTCGGATTGTACGGGTACTGCGCTGCTCCACCGTGTTCGTCAACATATTGAAAGACGACCAGGTCTTTGATCTTCTGGAGCGCCAACTCGTCCTTGACGACAAATTTTCCCTCAGCATGCGCCACGGGCAGCGTTATGATGTCTTTAGAATTTACGGTGAATATTGAACGCTCGCCAAATGCCTTCATGTACACCCAGCGGTCTTCGAATCGCTCTGAGTCATTGGCGACGAGGCTTAGGCTCTGTTCTTCGAAATACCCATCGATACCGGGCAATATGCCACACTTCACGAGAACCTGGAACCCGTTGCAGATGCCAATGATTAAATTCTTCTTCTCCAGAAACCTGATGAACTGATCGCGATACTTGAATTTTATTTCATTTGCGAGAATCTTTCCTGCTGCGATGTCGTCACCATAAGTGAAACCGCCTGGCAGCGCGATGATCTGATACTCGAGGAGATTTTTGTGTCCTATGTCGTCAATATATACCCTCTCGACAGCCGCGCCAGCAAGCTCAAATGCGTATTGTGTTTCAACATCACAGTTTGTTCCGGCCGCGCGGATTATCATAACTTTGATTTTCATTTCGCTACGGTATTTTTTTGCTGGACAGCTTTTTGCTGATTAGAACCGCCGGGTTTTTCCATCAGCCGCGGCTTCGATTTTGTGCCTGGAGTACTTCTTCCTTAGGTCTTTTATATTCTTTTCAATGAATTTATCGCTGCTCGAATGATCATGGTGCGTAATCATAAAATCCTTTATCCCGGCATCGCTGGCAAGGGCGGCAACCTGAGTGTATGTTGAATGCCCCCAGCCCAACCTTTTCTCGTAGATTTCGTCCGTGTACTGACCGTCGTGGATCAGGAGGTCCACGCCGCTTATAAACTTGACGAAATCGTCGTAACTCGTTTTACAGTCTTCGGCATGAACTTCGTTATCAGTCAGGAAAGCAAAACTCTTATCATCTTCGCTGAACCTGAATCCGCGGGTATGATTTGGATGGTTGTTGACGATCGTATCGATTTTGATGCTGCCAATGATAAGTGATTTCTTCAGATTCGTATATGCGATCTTTGAGGGCAGGTTTGACAGTTCGGTCGGGAAATATGGTCTTTTCATCTGGTAGGACAGTGCTTTTTCGACAGTTACTTCTTCAGATGGACCGTATATGGTGAGTTCTGTGTTCTTAAGAAAAACCGGCGCAAAGAAGGGGAATCCCTGTAAATGATCCCAGTGATAGTGGCTGAAGATAAGATTCAGTTTATGCTTGCCGCGGGGCATCAATTCCTTAGCCAGTTCCCTGATGCCGGTCCCGGCATCGATTATGATCGCGTCACCGGACGCGGCTTCGATGAAAAGGCAGGTTGTGTTGCCACCGTGTTTTTGTGTGTCTTTTGTGCAAACCGGAACTGAACCGCGTGTACCGAAGAATTTGAGTAACATTTATTGCTTTTCCTTTATCTCCTGGGACATACGGCAATTTCCTTCGAAGAAGACGCCTTTCTCAACAATAAGGCCCTTGCAAACCACGTCGCCGTATACCTCTGCTCCACTCTGGAATTCGATTACTTCCTGTGCGTTAATATTACCGTGAATTTTCCCACCAACGACTGCGGAGCGGCAATTTATATTCCCCTTGACCGATGATTCCCCACCGATTAATGCGCTTTCTTTACTATGAATATTGCCTTCGATTTTGCCGTCGACCTTTATTGAACCGTTTACTTTAACATCGCCGTGAATCGAGGTACTTTTGCCAATCACGCTGTCAATCTTGTCGTCTTTATTCATTAATCCTCCTTGAGCCTCCACGAGCGTAAAGTTATTATACTTAAAAGTCGAAATCTGTCAAGAACATAATTGTAAAGGTACTAAATAGCGCCAACGGGATTTGAACCCGTGATCTTCGCCTTGAGAGGGCGACGTCCTAGGCCGGACTAGACGATGGCGCCTTAGCCAATTATACTGATTTCACGTGGAATGTCAACGCCGTATCGGCTTGAAGTTGCTCCACTCGCACCCGAGAGGTGCGCAGACTGAAATTCGGGTTGACCGCTCATATTCACCCAAGAAGTGTAGAAGAAGTATATTGAACAAAGGAAATCCCTGCCTCGGATGAAGAGTGCTGTCGCCACCCAAAGCTTGCCACGCATACGGGTGATGCAGGGTGGCTTAGGTTTAACCCGTGGTTCAGGATGAGCTGGCGGCACCCGAATTTCAGTCTATTTATGATTATGCGGGGAAACAGGGGAGATAACCCCGGATTGAATTCTACTATGTGGTTCCTGGCAGAATGAATTGAGAATTACTTTACAACTGCCGTAATATCCATATAATTGGCGGGTGAAGCTTTCGGTTATTATTCCGGTGTACAATGAACGTGGGTACATACTAGAAATTATTGCCGCGGTGCAGGCGGTGCCGGTTCAGAAGGAGGTCATTGTCGTGGATGACGGTTCGACCGACGGCACGCGGGATCTGTTGAAGAACGGTCAGGGCTTCACGGTGATCCTCCATGACCGGAATTCGGGCAAAGGCGCGGCGATCCGGTCTGGCTTGGCAGTAGTAACCGGTGACGTTGTGGTAATACAGGATGCTGATTTGGAGTATTCGCCGCAGGACTATGGCACATTGCTAAAGCCAGTCAAAGAAGGAAAGACCAGGGTGGTCTATGGCTCACGCATACTGGGCCAGGGGGAGTTCCTGACTGCTAGTTATTTTGCCAACCGGACCCTTACGCTGCTTACAAATCTGCTCTTCGGTTCCCGGCTGACCGATATGGAAACCTGTTATAAAGTCATTCAAGCTGATCTGCTGCAGAGCCTTGAATTGATCTCTTCCAGGTTCGAGATCGAGCCCGAGATAACCTGTAAGATTCTGAAGAAAAAAGAGAGAATTGTGGAGGTGCCGATTACTTACCGGGGCCGTACGCGAGGTAAGAAGATCGGCCCGAAAGATGGCGTTCAGGCAATATGGAACTTGTTAAAGTGGAAATTCAGGGGATAATGCGGTGAAGGTTATGTTCGTTGCCACTGCGTATCCGCGCTTCAAGGGGGATATCATAACGCCATGGTTGGTCCACCTGATAAAGAAACTTAAGACCAGGGGAATCGATGTTTCGGTGTTTACTTCGTCTTACCGGGGATCAAAGACGCATATCCTTGATGGCGTTAAAGTATATCGGTTTCGCTACTGCTTTAAGAGATTTGAACGCTTGACCCATGAAGAGACGGTCGTAGACAGGATACGGAGGGGTCCGATCTACATCGTGCTGACTTTTCTGTACCTCTTTTTTGGAGCGTGGGCAATTGTCCGTCTCACGAGAAAGGATAGGTTTGATGTCGTGCACGTTCACTGGCCATTCCCCCACGTTCTGTTTGGGATCCTCGCTAACAAATTCGGCAGGTCGCGTTTGTTCAGTTCATTCTATGGGGTCGAGATCCGGATACTGAAGAAGCAGATGCGTTTTCTACTCAATCCATTCTCGATGTTAATCAACCGATCAGAAAAAGTGACTGCGATATCCACGCATACCGCAGATGAACTTGCCGGCATCGTGCGGAAACCAATTGAGATAATCCCGTTCAGCGCGGCAATGGAGAGACGACAGAAACAGATATCAGACAAGAAAGAGATAATCTTTGTGGGGAGATTGGTGACGCGCAAAGGCGTCAGGTATTTGATCGAAGCCTTCCATCGTCTATACAAATCGATCCCGCACCGTCTGATCATTATTGGTGACGGTCCGGAGCGGGCAGACCTCGAGAACCGGGCAAATGCCTTGGGCATAAAAGAGCGTGTGCAATTCACGGGCACAATTACTGATGAGGAGCTCAGTAAGCATTACCGGCAATGTAGTTTTTTTGTACTGCCCGCCGTGTACGACGAGAAGGGAGATACAGAAGGGCTCGGCGTTGTCCTGCTCGAGGCGATGTCATACGGCAAGGCGGTCATCGCGTCGAAGGCGGGTGGAATTACTGATATCGTGGTGGACGGTAAAAATGGAGTTCTGGTTCCTCCAGGAGACACTGCGGCACTTGCGCGCGCAATGGCGAGACTGGTTAAAGACCAAAGGCTGCGTAGTAACCTGGGCCGAGCAGCACAGAAGACAGTTGACGAAAAATTCAATTGGGATAGAATTGTTGGGGATTTAGTAACCCTATATCATGGCCGACATGAATAACGAATTAGAAATGAACGGAGAAAATTTATTGGGCGGTATAGGTGCTGGCGACAACAGCGCCAGGGAAATAATCGAAGCCCTGATGATCGCAACTACGGAGCCGCTGCCGTTGAGAAGCATTGCCGAGATAGTCAAGGTTTCCGAATCCACGGTGAGGGCTTATATTGAGGAGTTGAATGAAGAGTATCATTCAACCGGACGGGCATTTGAGATAAAGGAGATCGCCGGCGGGTTTCAGATTTACACGCTGCCAAGATTTGCCGAATGGGTCGGGGTGCTGCATAAGAGAAAAGAACGTCTGTCAAAAGCAGCGCTCGAAACCCTGGCCATCGTCGCCTATCACCAGCCGATAATCAGGGCAGAAATAGAAAAGATCAGAGGCGTGGACTCCACTTCTGTCCTGGATACGCTGCTGCAGAAAAATCTCATCAAAACCTGCGGCAGATTGCCTTCACCCGGCCGGCCGATCAAGTACGGCACGACAAAAGAATTCCTGCGCTATTTCGGCATAAAAGACATAAGTGAACTTCCCAACGAAGAGGATTTTGGCGAGCGGGTCATGAGCGGGTACCCTGATGTCCCGAAAGCTGGGGTCGAGCAGTCTGGCAGTGAAGGTGATCTTAGTATGCCAGAGCCGCAGGACGCTGAGCAGGACAGCGAATTACGGGATGATGAAACAGATACCGGAGCTGAGGATACCGGGGAAGATGACGAGAACGATTTTCCGTCTTTCGATGAAAACCTCGAGAAAGAAAAAGAATCGGCCGCTGAGTCTGATGATCAAGTTGCCCCGCGGGATGAAAGCGTGAACGCTTTCGAGGATGACGACCAGACGGGTCAGGTTGATGACGCCCCCAGGTAAAAGAACCATGGTGTGATCGCTTATCATCCGATGCAGGATAACCGAAAACCAGTAATGGAAGTTCTTAGTGAATCCGGGGTGGAAATCGTTGGGTTTTCTGATGTCCCTGAAGGCATGAAGGTGCTTGAAATAGAGGCATCTTTTCCCAGGTCCGTGGTCTTCGGCTTTCGCCTTTCAGAATCCGTACTCGCGACGATAAAAGACAGGCCTACATTGATCTATAAACATCACTACAAAACTGCGAATTGGATACTTGATCAAACTTCCTTTCGGCTGGCACGCTATCTGGAGGACCAAGGAGCCCTTGCTCTGGCAATACCGGCATCGCAGACCGTGGATTGGGATGAACAGAAAGGGCATGTTTCGCACAAAGCCCTGGCCGCGGCCGCCGGGCTGGGACATATTGGCCGAAGCGGTCTCGTGGTCCATCCAGAATTCGGCGCTCATGTCAGGTATGCTACGGTGCTGACCGACATGGAATTTCCTACAGGCAGGCGTGCGGAGACTACCTGCGGCGAGTGTAAGAAATGCATTGCTGCATGTCCAGCCGGCGCCATAACCGAATCCGGCGTCGATCTGGGTTCCTGCCTTGATAAACTCAAGGAGTTCGCGAAGCTCCGGGGCATCGGTCAGTATATCTGCGGCATCTGTGTGAAGGTATGCGATGGCCGAGATTAGAACGGCCCAGCAAACGTGACCCATCGCGGGGTTGATATTCGCTCCGGCTTTCGAGGTGGACATAATCGCAGAGCTGGAGAAGATTTTTGGATCTGTAGTACTCAAGTCTTCCTGCGTACCATTCAAG
>JBFEPB010000090.1:0-6108 GCA_041550295.1 bacterium
AAGGACCAGCATTCTGGCCTTTGGTTTGTAGTGGATCCATTCGATATCGGGTTTGTACAGGTAGACAAAGCTCAGATTATGTTTTTTCATCACCGACGTCAGGTGATTGTTGACTGCGCCGAGTGCCGGATTGATAACGACAGTTCGGTTCTGCGCTGGTATGAGGTCGTGATACCCGCATTTCTTTAGCGTTGATACAACTCCGTCAAGTTGCCAGGGAGTGGTTGAACATGCCGGAAAGTAGAAATGCCATGTGATATTCACTTTCAGGATCGTCTGTGTGTTCTTCTTCAGGTGACGGGTTACGCCGGCCAGTTCCATTACCCTTTGTATGTCCTGGATTACTGAATCTGGTTTTGTTTTGACTACGGCAACCGTCGATCTCATTTTATGAGCCGTGGCTTGCAGATTATTTCCCGCACCTCGAACGAAAAGAAATCTTTGCCGTGTCTGGGAAGGCAGACGATTGCGGTATCGGCTCCCTGTCCTGTTCCGCCAATCGATACTATTTCCTGCCCGTACGGTATGAGTCCGGCGTCAAGAGCCATTATCGAGATTTCGATTGCTACTTTCACTCCTTGACCCAAAATACGCAGTGTGTTTGCGGCGAGTTCATCGACTTCCAGCCCGCCGAATTCCCTTCGGACTGCCCGGCCCAGACCGCCAAAGAAATGAGTTCCGGTGTATACCTTAACGCCTTTCTCTGTCAACTCGGCTTCAGTTTTACGTGAAAGTTCGCATTTGCCCGGATCGCGAAAACCTGCCTGGTGGGCAACCGATACTATCTCAATCCCCTGGCTCTTATCGCAAAGAAGTCTCGTCGTGTAACCGACGCAGGAAGCGACCACGATATGTTTTATGCCAAGTTCTCTTGCCCGTTTCACGGCTGCGTCGATGGTATTTTCCGTGTTTTCCCTGCCCGGTTTGTCCCAGTAGTATACTTCGTATTTCATAATAGCTCCTTCAATTCATTATACCACTGCATCGTGCAAAGTCAATTATCGCCAAACAATCTCATTTCTGTCCGTATTGCTCGGTCCACTTCTTAGCCAGTTCATCGCGGCGCGGTTTGTATATCGTTTCGTAGAAATATCGCTGTGAGAGCAGCACGCCCTTATCGTACTGCTTGCAGATCTTGACGGCTTCCTTCCAGGCTTTGTTGAAATCCTTGCCGAATCGTTGTGCTATCTGGCGCTTGAAGTCGTCCGGTGACTGGATCTCACTGCCTATGACAAAGAATTTCTTGCTGTCTACTGTGACGCTGTAGGCAGCTTCGTCGCCAATGCTGCTCATGGTGAACGATTTCTGCATTTTCTCTATTTCACGATTGCTGTATTCTTTTGTCTTGGACTTGAACTCGGTTGGCGGCTTTATGCCGCCCTTGCCTTTAAAGCCCCGCTTGGCTGCAGCATAGAATATTGCCCGGTTCAGTCCAAAGGACTTTGCCGTGGTTACCGGCATTCCAAGCACATACGCACGAGCTGCCTGTAAGGTCGCCATTACCTGGAACCGACCGACTTTCATTTCACCTCCTTATGCCTTCAGTTGCCCAAAGTTGCCATGTCATTTTATCTTCCTCCATTCCTGGGTGGCGATAGGCGCTTCTTTACCGATATGATAACACGAATCGAGTTTCTTGATGATTATACCCTCGTGTCCTTTTTCTATTTCTGTATTGTAATTTTCTCTTAGGTTAGCAAGTTGTCTGCCCGGGACCGGGTGAAAGGGGGGTTTGAAATCTATTCTGCCGAGCAGATCTTTTCGCTGTTTTAGTGTTTTCTTACTAACATCTGCTCCTCTGTAATATATGATGTCAAAAACATATACGACTGGGTTCACTTTGGGTTTCTTCCCGAAAAGGGATGGTATGAAGCGTCGACCCCCGGTTGAACATAGTTCACAGTCAAGTATCGTCCCACCCGGTACGATATCTTCTAGATGTTTGGCCAAATAGCTGAGCTTCACTGACCAGTTCGGTTTGCGTTCGAGCCGTCTGCCCCAGCATTCAGTGTGACCATCTCTATACTGGATTATTTGCATGCGCCAGCCGTCGATCTTCGGTTCAAAGATCCAAACGCCACGGATTTTCTCGCCGAAATAGGGGATAGGCTGCATGAGCCAGACCGGACCGAAACTCATAGACGATTATAAACCACATGAGTAGAGAGTCAACTTGCCTATTAAGTGCAGAAGTCAAGAGGATGGGAAGCTGAGATCCCCTCATCCCTATGGGATTTCGGAGACACGGAGAACGACAAGAAGTTTAGAAGCTAAGAGGATGAGACGTTGAGACTACCAACGTTACTGACGGTCTAACGATCTCAACGTTTTCGTATATCGAGTATCAAGTATCCAGCATCAAGGATCAACGGACTAACGATCTTAACCTATTTTCGCGTCAGGCGTCGATCAGCTCGCCGATCGGGGTGTGACCTGTGACTTCCGTAATTACTACATTTCTAACTTCGCCTGGTCTAACCTGCGCGTGGACAACAACATCTTTGTTTCCGCGTGTTTTACCGCGTGACGCATCTTCCCGGGCCTCACCTTCAAACAAGATTTCATATTCCTTGCCAATCATCTCGGCAGTCTTTTCTTTGACGATCTCCTTCTGGACTTTGATTAGGTTACTCAAGCGCCTCTTGATCACCGGCTCGTCTAACGGTTTGATAGCGCTTGCTTTGGTACCAGCACGTTCTGAATAGCGGTATAGGTACGCATTATCAAACCTTATTTCCCTCAGTATGTTGAGTGTTTCTGTGAATTCTTCTTCGGTTTCTGTCGGGAAACCGGCGATGACATCTGTAGTAATAGTGGCTTCAGGAATTTCACTGCGAATGTGGTTCACGAGAGCAAGATACTGTTCCTTCGTATACTTACGGTTCATCAGTTGGAGGATACGGTTGCTGCCGGATTGCAGGGGCAGGTGGAACCATTCGCATATCTCACGATGATCTTTCACTACCTGCACCGTTGCTTTGCTGAAATCCTTGGGATGCGAAGTCAGAAAGCGTATCCTGAATACTCCGGTAATTCCTGCGAGATTCTTTAACAACCCGGCAAAATCCAAACTACCATACCGGTATTCATTCACATTTTGGCCAAGGAGTGTTATGTCCTTGACCCCGCGCTCGGTCAGGTGGATGATCTCATCACGTATATCATCATAGGGGCGGGAACGCGCTCGGCCTCGAACATACGGCACTACGCAATATGAACAATAGTTGTCACAGCCGCGCATTATCGATACAAAGTCCGCAACATTGGTCGGTGAGTGGTATATGCCGCAATATGTTTCGGCAGAGCGTTTTGTGTCGATGATCCTGCCCTTTGTTTCCATGAGCTGCATGACATATTCGCTGATGCTCCGATATGAATCCGGGCCAAGAAGCAGATCGACAAAGTTCAACCTTCTGGAAATATCATCAGCATTACTCTTCGCGAGGCAACCCACAACCGCAAGGATCCGGTTGCTTGCCTCACGCCATTTCCTTAATCCGGATATGTAGGTCAGGGCACGGTTCGCGGCATGTTCCCGGACCGTGCACGTGTTCACGATGTAGACATCTGCTGATTCAGACTCATCGACCTGTTCAAAACCTTGGTCGCTCATGAGCTTGGCCAGGAGAAGCGAATCACTCTTATTCATCTGGCAGCCAAAGGTTTTGACGAAGAATCGTTTTCTCAAGAGTCAGTCGGTTTGCGCAGTTATTGGTGTAGCATGGGTAATATCTTCGGTGACGTTGTCGATCACCACTTCGACCAATGCGTTCGCGGACATATGGCGATCCATATTTACCTTGATGTAGTTATCGGTCAACCCCAAGCATTGCTCGTCCTTGTATTCAACGGCGACCAGGAAATTCTTGTTGAGTAGTTGTCTTCGGAATAAGAAGTTTTTCTCTTTTATCAATTTCTTGAGTTGCCAGAGACGGTTCTTTTTTTCTGCTTTGGGTACTGGATCGCCCAGTTTGAAGGCAGCAGTCCCTCGGCGGGGCGAGTACGGGAAGATGTGCAGATGCGTGAACGGATTTTCGGCCACGAATCGGTAGGTGTTCATGAACTCCGTTTCTTCCTCGCCCGGGAATCCGACAATAATGTCGGCGCCGATGGCGACGTCATCGAAATTTTCACTGATCAGATTGATCACATCCTTCAGATGTTTTGTGCCGTATGAGCGATTCATCCCCTGGAGGACCGTGTTATCGGCGCTCTGGATCGGAATGTGGAAGTGTCGGCAGGCCGAGGTCTTTTTCATGATGTGGACCAATCGGGGTGTGATGAAGAAGGGTTCTATGGACGAGAGACGTACGCGCGGACATTGGGGAATTTCGTTTATTGCGAGCAGCAGTTCGTCGAGCGAGGTACTTGAATCCTTGCCATACAATCCGATATTCGCGCCTACGAGAACGATCTCCTTGTAGCCAAGTGAAATTGCCCAATTGACTTCCTGCTCGATCTCGGCAAAAGGTCTGGTCTCGACCTGACTGCGCACCTTCGCCACGATACAGTAAGAACACTTCATGTCGCAGCCATCCTGGATCTTCAGGAAATAGCGTGCCCGGTCTGGCCGGGGCATGACGTGTTTGATGGTGGTGTTGCGGTCGACGTTGTCGATTACATAGGTTGCCTTCGCGTATTTTTCAGGGTCGATACGGCAGGCGCATCCCGTGGCAACAACCGTGGCATTCGGGAAATTCCGAAGTGCCTGGCGGAATTTCTTCTGAGAATTCAGTTCTGCTTCGTGGGTTACGCAGCATGTGTTGACTATGACCAGATCCGGCACATCGCTGAATATTTCAAGCAGACAGTAGCCCTCGTACTGATTGAGCTTACACCCTAAATTAATCAGTTTTTGCAAGCCAGAGTGTGTTAGTCTTTCTGATCCGCCTGTTTTTGAGAATCAAGGATGTCGCCAATAGTGAATGTATCAGGCGCCGGCTTTGGCGCTTCTTTTTTCTTTGGCGGTGCCTTGAAGATCTCTTTTTCGCTGAGGATTATTCTCCGCAGCCTGGGATTTATCTTGCGTACGGTTACTTCGATTTCCTCACCGAGCGTATAGAGGTCCTTTGGTTTCTTGCCGCGTCGCGCCAGATAATTCGCCGGGATGAATTCCTCAACACCGCCCTCAAGCACCAGTCTTATCCCTTTTGGCAGGATATCGCTTATCTTGCCGATTACTTTTGAACCTTCGGGGAAGCTTTCGACAAACCTGGTGAACGGGTCTTCCTTGCAATGTTTTATGCTCAGGGATATTCTCCGGTTCTTACGGTCGATCGTGCAGATGACTGCTTCGACTTTCTGACCTTTGCGCAGGTAATCAGATGCCTTCTTGACTTTCTTGTCCCAGAAAAAGTCATTGACGTGGATGAGTCCTTCGACACCATCCATTATCTGCACAAATGCCCCAAAGTCCTTTAAATTGGTCACCTTCACCACAACTTTCTGGCCGACTTCAAGTTTCTCGTCAACCGTGGACCAGGGATCCGGTTTGGTCTGCTTCATGCCAAGCGATATTCTCTGTTCGTTTCGATCGATAGACAAGACGACGGCCTCAGCCGTGTCACCTGCTTTTAGCATCGATGAGGGATCTTTCACATCTTTTGTCCATGACATCTCGGACACATGAATGAGTCCTTCTATGCCCTTTTCGAGCTCTACAAAAGCCCCGTAATCAACAACGCTGGTCACTTTGCCTTTGACCTTTGTTCCCACCGGGTATTTCTTCTCGATTGCCTCCCACGGATGGGCTGTCAGTTGCTTCAATCCTACGGCTATCCTACCGGTTTCGTTGTCCATGATGAGCACCTTGACTCTAATCTTGTCATTGGGCTTCACGACCTCTGCTGGATGCGTTATTTTCAGCCATGATATGTCAGTGATGTGGAGAAGGGCATCGATGCCTCCGATATCTATGAAGGCCCCGAAATCTGTTAGGTTCCGGACCGTTCCGTCTATGATGTCGCCGACCTTGACCTTGCTGAATATCCGCTTGCGTGCTTTAGCTTGTTCTTCCTCGACGGCGAGCTTTCTCGAAACAACGATATTCTTACGCAGCATGTTGATTTTTACGATCTTGACCTCATGTTTCTGGCCGATTAGTGATTC
>JBFEPB010000091.1:0-6078 GCA_041550295.1 bacterium
ATTCGTTTATGATCGTCCGATAATAGTCTATTGTTGCTTCTGGACCCAACCCGCCGATAATACCTATTTTTCTCATATATGATCATCCTCCCTTTTAGTTAGATAGAAAATGTCTTTGTGGAGAGTATAACCATTCTCCTCGAAAAACTGCAGAGAACTACTGTTCCATTCCTCGACAAGACAGGCAATAATACCTATACCCATTGCTCTGATGCGCGTTTCCACTCCTTCCACCAGTGCAGTGGCAACGCCCTGCCTCCGGCATCTCGGCAGGACTGCCACCCGGTTGATCCAACCCTTTCTTCCGTCATGGGTCCCGAACGCAGAACCAACCAGACACCCGTCCATTTCAGCCACAAGAAAAACGGCGTTAGGCTGTTCGATCTCTCGCGCTATGCTCTGCTTTGCATCGCGACCCTTTGGCTTGAAGGGCAGTCCTGCATTACACCACAGTTCAAGTAACTGTTCGTACTCCTCGATACGGAACTCTCTTATTACCAGCCCTGCTGGCGATTCAAGATCTCTTCTGGTTCTCGTCATATGGTTCAAGGTGCACGGTAACCTCGGCGCCGGGAACACATGTCTTGATCGCATCCTCGACCTCGGACGCCTTCTGATGGGCATCGTCAAGATGGACCTTACCTTTTAACCGAACATGAATCGTGATTTCAAGCTGATGACCATAGTCGTGTACGTGGATGTGATGAACGTCATCTATGCCTTCCAACTGTCCTGCTGTCTCCTTGATCTTATTCACGAGTGTCGAAGAGGGCGCCTCGCCGATAAGAACGCTCCCGGATGCTTTGATTATCACTATACCAGTGTAAGCAATTATCCCGGCAACGACCATCCCCATAATTCCATCCAGGTTGTAGAGGCCGAATCTGAACGCAACGAAACCAACAACAACTAATGCCGTTGCTATGGAATCGGTACGGTGATGCCATGCATCCGCTTTCAGGGCAGCAGAGCCAATTCTTCTTCCCAAACTAAGAGACAACCAATACAGAAATTCTTTGAAAAGAATTGATATACTGAGCATAATGATTACAAATACATCAGCCTCGATCGGAACGGGATTTCTGAACCTGATGAACCCGCTCTTGAAGAACTCGGCACCAACAACAATCAACAAACATGCGATGACAATCGAGAGTATCCGTTCCACCCTCCCGTGTCCAAAAGGATGCTCTTCATCCGCCGGTTTAGCCGAAATTCTAAATCCGAAAATGACAATCGCTGAAGTCACGACGTCGGAAAGTGAGTGAAAGGACTCGGCGATCAAAGAAACACTGTTCAGGATAAATCCGAATACAAACTTAAATGCGAATAGCCCCAGATTCACTACGACACTAACAAACCCTTCGAAATAACCGTACTTTTTGAAACGGTCACCTTCATCGAGATGGAACAGTGCAATCAGTCTATCGATAATCTTTTCCATAAGAGTGATGCTCTCCTTAGTCGCTGCCGACTGCTGAATTTTGGTATCTATCAGCTGTTACCTAGTATCAACTTCCTGCTATACGTTGTCTTCGATAAATTCTCAGTTAACCGTTTTTTGTAATCGGATATTATTTATCCTGAATTTCCTCCAACAACTCGATCGCCTCGGGTTTGTCATCAAGCACATGATCAGCCTCATAGGTCGGGTTGTCTATTTCCAATGCCCTTTCCAGGTACGAACGAGCCTTTTCATAATCCTTTTTCTTAATATAAACCTTACCCATATCAACGTAGAGCAGGGTATAGTTTGAGTCAAGGGCAATTGCTTTATCAAGGGATTCGACAGATTTGTTCAAGTTACCGCCCAGTAAGCCAGGAAGCTCATAGTAGAGCATTGCCTGTGCATCCAGGGCACCGGTATGTTCCGGATCTAACTCGAGCACGGTTTGAATCTCCTCCTTTACGGTGGGTACGAGCACGAGTGAATTTAATACTCCCTTTGTCTGCCCCACCCTGCCGACATTGACCATGTACCAGAAATGTGCATCCGCAGATTCTTCGTCAAGTTCAATTGCCTGTTCACCGTAGTCCCGGCCTTTGTAGAACATATCCAGTTTCGCACCCTTTTCCTCGGCCTCGTCGCCAAGCAGAAAACACACTTTAGACATCTCGTAGAGCGCGCGAACATTCTCAGACTGACTTTCAACAACGCCTTCAAGAATTGACGCACTCTCTTGAAGATTCGCCTCATTCAGGTGTCTTGTTTCGTATAATTCAACCGCCCTGTCGATCAATGAATCCACATTCTGGGCCAAAACCATCCCGACCAACAATACAACCACCACCATGCCTTTCCTAACCATACTTCCTCCCTTCATTGTGGATAAACCTTAACATATCATCAACAGGTTGAGGTTGAGATGCTGGACATAACAACTGAACATCCGCAGCCAACGACAAGCATCCCAAACCCAACCTTCCAATAATCCCTTATATGGCATCCCAAACCCAATCCTTTGACTATCTTCTCGTCAGCATCGTTGCGATCGTGAAGTAGTTGATGATCCTCTGCTTGAGCCGGTCATAGCGGTAGAAAACCTGCGGTCGCTCGCAAATTTTTGTGTTCAAGCTAATAACATTATCCGTAATGTACACTGCTTCTTTCTTGAGAAGTAGATCATTCTGTCCACCGCCACCAAATCCATATTTGTAACCTGCCTGTTTCGCATACCCGACAACCTCACCGTTCACGCGATTGAATGGATATGAGATGCAGAGAATGGGGCCGATCTTTTCTTCGATAATTCTTCTCGATTCACTGAGTTCATACACGATCTCGGCCCGGGTCAACATCGTGAGATTGCGATGGCTCAGAGTATGCGACCCGAACTCAATACCCCACTCCTTCATTTCCTTAATCTCATCCCATGTCAGGTGCGCACTCCTGCCCACCGTTGTAATATCCCAACGATTTTCCTTTCCAATATAATCAGCAATCAAGAAAACGACCGCTTTCACGCCGTATTTCTTGAGAATAGGAAACGCATAACGGTAGACGCTTCTATCACCATCATCAAATGTGATCACCAATCCAGCCTCACCGCTTCCGGGCAGAATGATTTCATAGCGGCGCCGGATAAAATCAATAAATTCGTCGAACTGCGCAGGATAGTTCCACGTACCGCAGAACTGGACTTTAGGTGTGACTCGGTGAAACTGAATTGCTTTTACCACGTGCAAGTACCAGCCAACCAACGACTGCCAGTGCTGCAATACTTATCCCGAATATCACGAAAAGGTAATCCTGGTATATGATAGCCGATAAGAAACCCACCAAGGCAGCGCCAATTGCGAACAAACCATTGAGTATCCAATCTCTTATCGAAAAGATCCTGCCACGGACCAGTTCATCGGCATAGTGATGTATCAGAGTATCCTGGCCAATAAAGACAGGCGAAATGACCGTGCCACACACGAAACAGACCAATGCAAACAACAAGAAACTGTTCAAGAAAGGAAAAACAAGCAGCGCCCCACCGATGAGAACAAAGCAGACCAGCATCAAAACCTTCAGATCATAGTGATGGCCGAAAATACCCATGAGGTAAGCACCGAGCAGCAGTCCTATAGCACCGATAGCCGCCAGGAAACCCACGCCACTTGTGCCCCACGCCATTCCTTGCTGGACAGTAGGTATAACCAATATATAGATAACACTGCCTGCAATAACGACAAGCAGAATCGTCGCCATGGCAAACGCAAGATTTCTCTCACGAAGGATCATCTTGACCGCATGTGCCAGTTCGTGCCACATCCCGGACAAACCGCCCTTGAGCAGCAGCAGAAATCCGCGTGGCTTGAGATGTTCCATCCGCGGCGGCATTTCTGGCAGCTTCACCTTCATGACATAGAGAAGGACCGCAGAGACAGCGAAGGTGATGGCATCGAGTATAAAAGCCGCGGTCCAACCCGCAATGCCAAATATCTGCTGCCACATGCGCCAATCTACGATGAGACCCCCGATGAGCATGCCTAAAAAAGTGGCGCCCCGGGACACGAAATTCACCACCGAGTTCGCGGTCAGAATCCGCTTCTTGCTGACTAGATTGGGTATGATAGCACTCCGTGCGGCGTTAAAGAACAATGCGAGCAGAAACATGAAGAAAACAACGGCAAAAACAGGATAGATGCTGCGAGTGGCAAGAAAGAGGATCGGAATCAGAATGGCACATACTGTACGCAGGCCGTCGCAGATGACCATAACAGTCTTCTTGTGCCAGCGATCAACAAGTATGCCGGCGATGGGGCCAAAGATCAACACGGGGAGCGTGATGAATATCATCATTTGTGAGAGCAGTAATGGGGCTTGCTGCTTGGGGAACAAGCCAATGATCGCGATCAGAGCAATGTAATCCAGTTTGTCCCCGAACTGGCTCACTGTCTGGGCAAAGGTAAATATCGAAAAATCTCTCAATTTAAGAATATTCCAGAAACTAGCTCTTTTCATTTAGAATCTCGCGATAGTAATCAAGGACTTGTTTAGTGACTTTGTTCCAGTCATACTTCAGGGCTTTCACGCGCCCGCGTGCACCCATCTCCTTTCTCGCCCCCGGATCCTTAATCAACGCCACGATCTTCTTGGCGAGAGAACCCGGATCGCGGGCATTGAAAAAGATCCCCTCTCTTCCATCCTCCATTAAGGTGCGGTATCCCGGAATATCGGAGCAAACGATCGGCGTCTCAGTTGCCATTGCTTCCAAGAGCACAATACCGAAACTTTCCGCACCGGTGGCAGGAGAACAGTATACATCACACGACGCATAGTAACGCGGGAGCTCCTCCGGCTTCACGTGTCCGACAAACAGCACGCTGCCCTTTATGTGTTCCTCTACATAATGACGGTAGTAGCGTTCCAAGAAACCTTGACCGACCACAACGAGCTTTGCCGCAGGAACCTCATGTAGTATCATCGGGAAAGCCTGCAGCAAATACTTCAAGCCTTTTCGTGGTTCGAAACGACCAACAAACAATATCTTTGGCGAATACTGCGCCAATGCTTCGATCGGCTTCAAATCAGGGATGAAACGATCAGTATCAATACCATTGGGGATGATGCGATATTGCCCGGGGAAGTATTTTGATACTGAATCGCGGGCCACGGTTGACACGGCGATCAAGCCATCGAGTTTTCTGAAATACTGCTCAAGCACTGGCTCCCACAGCACGTAACCGTAACTTTCCTCATGCGCCGAATGGAATGTGATGAAATTCTTCGCCCTGGAATACTTGAGGGCAAGGTATGGCAATGTTGGCGCAAAGGACCCGTGAAGATGCAAAACATCAAATTGCTCCTTCTCCAGAAACCGCCTGAGTCTCCACGGAATGAGGATGCCAAAGGTCAATACAGCAACCGAACGATTCTTCGGGATTTTTATTGCCCGGCCCATTCTTATAATGTAGTCACTATCCCATGGCTTGTTATTACCATATGAGGGCGCCAGTATCCTTGCGTCGTGCCCCATCTGGCGTAACGTATTGCAGAGATACAAAATGTGTTCCGGAATACCGCCGGTATGCGGGTAGAAAATATCTGAAACGAATAGTACCTTCATAGACCGGTATGACCGAGACCGCCGTTTTGCCTCTCGGTACGGTTCAGACGTTTGACGCGTAAGAACTTCACGCGCTCCACTCGGCTGAATACAAGCTGAGCAATGCGGTCACGCCGTCTAATCCGAAAAGGCTTATCACCATAGTTGAAAAGGATCACCTTGATCTCACCGCGATAGTCAGCATCGATCGTCCCTGGCGAGTTGAGAACACCGATGCCGTATTCCTTTGCTAACCCGCTCCGCGGTCTGACCTGAGCCTCATACCCATCGGGGATTTCTAGTCTAATGCCTGTTGGAACAACACAGAAGTCGCGCGGATCGACCACGATCTCCTCGCTATTCGCCGCGTAAAGGTCGCAGCCAGCAGCAAGCGTGCTCTGATATTCAGGGATCAATTCGCCCACTACCCTCACTTGCAGGACGTCAGAAGCCCCAGCCTTTTTCGTTTCCCTGAGGTCTCTTCCCCTTCTATCGTTTGTCATCACTAAACCCAATCGTTTTGAAATAACATCCATTGATC
>JBFEPB010000092.1:0-6036 GCA_041550295.1 bacterium
CCAGCCGATGTAGCGTCGCACCAGGGCAAAATTACGTTCAACAAAAGCGATTGATCCATACGTATGCGTTCTAATATTCATCTTCGATCTCCTTCCATTCACGACCGGTTATATCAAGAAAGACATCCTCAAGAGCTGATTTCCGATATCTATCCCGCAGTTGGGATGGACTACCCAGGGTGACAAAACGACCATCTATGATGATCGCAACTCGATCACACAGTGCCTCGGCCTCACGCATATCGTGGGTCGTTAGAATGATCGTCAAATCGTTAATACTTTTACTCATAGAGTCTTTCACGTAATTCTGCACATCCAGTTTGGAGCGTGGGTCGAGGCCGGTAGTCGGTTCATCCAGCAACAATAACATTGGCGCCGTGAAGAATGCACGAGCGATCGCTACCTTCTGCTGCATGCCACGCGATAGGTCTTCAAGGGGTTCATAGATCCGTTTTTCGGCAAACCCCAGCCGGCCCAAGATTTCGAGTGACCTTTCTTTGGCATCATTCTTCCCCAATCCGTACAGACGTGCGGCATACCTCAAGTTCTCCCACGCTGAAATCCCCTTGAAAAACGCCGCATCGACACTCACCCTATTGATCAACCGCCGTACTGCACCGTACTCGCGTACCACGTCATACCCGAATATATGAGCACTTCCTGCATCAGGGATGAGCAGGGTAGACAGGATCCGAATTAGCGTGCTCTTGCCCGAACCGTTTGGCCCGACAATGCCGAACACTTCTCTCCTCTTGACCGCGAAACTAATGCGGTTGACTGCTGAGATCTCGCGTCCGTTCTTGCCAAAAATCTTTACCAAACCCTCACACTTTACAGCTTCCATAAACCTCCTTCCTCACTTCGTGATCGATTACAGCGATGAGCTACCGGATTACAATGATATGAAACATCTCTGGCGTCAATCTGTTCATCACTGCCATCGAGCTTTATAAAAGCAAAACGCCGTGGGGGAAGCCCACGGCGTTCGAAAAAAATATCTCGACAAATCAGGTGGACTTCGCCTCCTCGTAAAAAGCAGTAGCCAGCGACTGGGTGCAAACACCCGTCCCGCTTCCGCATTTATCCGTCCAGTTTCGCATAGTGTATATTATATTAGAAAAATGCCATTTGTCAAGATATGAAGAGCACGATATCCGAATGACACAACAAACAGACGGTCAACAGGTTGGGGTTACGAGGTTGAAATAGGGAGAAAGGGAGAACTACAAGAAGCTTAGAGGTTCAGAAGATAAGAGGATAAGACGTTGTGGTACGCAGCGTTATTAACGATTAAACGAAGTTAAAGATGATAGCGATCTTTACAAATTATTCAAATTCGCATTTCGCAATTCGAAATTTCAAATGTCGTTTAACGTTATCTAGTATCCAGTACCGATCATCAAGTATCAACGTTCTAACGTTATCACGCGTCTCGTTGTTGACAACACACGTCTCTCATGTATCATTGCTTGAAAACTCACCGGAGGTGAAAATGGGACCATTCAATACACCATGGTTGACGTTTATTGCCTGGATCGTAGCGCTCGGATGCGTCTTGTTCAGCATCATCTGGGCGCTATGCATCTTCAAACCTGGAGATGAAGATGAGTGAACCACTAATCTATACTCTCATCCTGCTGGTCTATCTCGGAGCACTGGTGCTGGTCGGTTTCATCACCGGGCGCAGAACGAAAAGCGTTGAGGACTTCTACATTGGGGGACGTCAGATAGGCCCATGGGTGACCGCACTTTCCTTTGTTGCTGCATATTTCAGCTCAGTGGTAATTGTTGGTGGCGGTGGTTTCGGCTATATGTTCGGAATGGCAACGTTATGGATCGGCGCGATCAACGTCCTACTAGGTTGTACTGTAGCATGGATCGTACTCGGACCGAGAATCAGAACATTCACGCAGCGCCTGAAGACCATGACCATCCCCGGTTTTATCGGCGAGCGGTTCCAATCGGATTTCGCCTGTATCTTCTCAGCACTCATCATTGTTTTGTTCATGATCATCTACAACGTTAGTATACTGAAAGGCATGGGACATATCTTCGAAGTACTAATGAACGTTCCGTATGTATACGGCGTTTTGATTTCATGTATCATAATTCTATTCTAT
The DNA here is from genome assembly GCA_041550295.1 of bacterium. Taxonomy (GTDB): domain Bacteria; phylum Hydrothermota; class Tepidihabitantia; order SM23-42; family SM23-42; genus SM23-42. The sequence goes on from JBFEPB010000092.1 coordinate 2,121, forward strand.
GTCTCAATCGGTGGCTATCTTGCGGTCGTATGGACCAGTTTCATACAGGCCTGGGTCATGGGCATTGGTTTGATTTTGCTTACGATATTCGCCGTCCAGAGAGTCGGCGGGTTAACAGCGGTGAATCAGTCACTAGGATCGATCGACGCTGGTCTGATCAATACACCCGGTACGTGGGGTTGGCCTGGTCTTATTTCTTATGCCCTGATCGTGAGCTTCGGCGTTTGGGGGATGCCCCAACTGGTAGTCCGCTTCTATTCCATCAAGAATCTGAAGGTGCTGAAGATCGGCACGGTCGTCGCAACGATCGGGACGTGCATGGCATTGCTGCCTTATTTCAATGGAGCAATTGCCCGCACGCTTTTCCCTTCGCTGGCCAATCCAGACCTCGCCATTCCCACCCTCGTAAAGACCACACTTTCTCCGTTCGGAGCAGCGATCGTCCTGGCCGGTGTCGTTGCCGCCGGGATGTCCACCTTTTCGTCCGTCCTGATCATTCTCTCGAGTTCGATGGTTCAAGACCTGCTAAGGAGAGGGATGAAAGGTGAAATCACCAGAAGGAAAAGTCTTTTCTGGGGAAAGATTGGCAGTCTGGTGATCGGTTTTGTATCTCTGTTGATCGCACTGAGGCCGCCAGCCCTGGTGTTAACGCTCACCGCTTTTGCCTGGGCAGTGATTGCCTCGACGACTCTCTGGCCGATCCTCTTCGGGATCTACTGGAAGGGTGCAACGCGATGGGGCTGTGTCGCATCAATGATCGGGGGCTGCATGACCGCCCTTTTCTGGATGGCCGCAGGTAAACCCTTCGGTGTGCACGGTTTTATTCCCGGCATCATCGTCGGTTTTGTTTTGATGGTCCTGGTCAGCCGGGCAACACCGAAATTCTCGCCGGAACACATAAACCAGATCTGGGGATAGTAAACATAAACAACCTAATTAACGATACTAACGTATTCTGATAAATTCGCATTTCGCAATTCGAAATTTCAAATGTCGTCCAACGTTATTAACAATCTGAACAATAATAATGAAACGAAGAAGACCCTTGACAAAATAATATATATGCGTACAATAGACTTAAGTTTCAAAAGGAGGCAATATGAAACGAAAATTGTTTGTTGCTGTAGTGCTTGTCATGGCAGTTGTTATCAGCCAATGTTCCAAGGAAACCGATGAGGATGCGATAAGAAGCCTCATCGAAGAAGACACGGTATGGTTTAATACAAATACCGTAGTCGACTCAACGTCGGATGATGCTGACGTTGATAACATTATCTGGTGGCGCGGGCCGCAAACTCATGACGACCCACTAATAGATGTCTTCGTAACCGGGGACTCTGCATGGGTGGCCTACAGCCGCGGCAACTTCGGTGATCTTATCATTTGGGCACAGATCGATAGCGTAACGTGGCAACGTTGGCTAAAGCCTCTGTCGGAAACCGCTATGATCCGCGCGACCTTTCTCCGTACCGGCACTGAATCCGATGAATACCGTGGCTGGGAACTCAACAGCATTTCCCTTGCTGAAGGAAGGTCTGATGAATCGACGGTTCGTATTGACAGCATCCGCATTACGACAACGACTGAAGCCTTTGACGTGCTGATAACGGAACCGCTGAGCACATTCTTCAAGGTCGACAGCCTCATCACGTTTCAATCTGGTGAACCGGTTACGCTCACGCTCTATACGAATGTCGAGGATGGGCATGCCTTTCTCCATACCTTCATACTCGCCTTCCCGTTCTACATTCGTCTGCCTTTCAGCAACGAAGGAAACGGCGTATACCAAGGCACATGGCCTGCGCAGCTCGTGTCCATGCCCCGCTTCGCGATCTTCGATCTGATGTCGCACTCGACGCTCTATACTGAGGACCAACCTTATGATTTCAATGGATGGCTACTGCCGTACATGATAGGTCAATAGATACTCAGAATAAAAAAAGGGGGAGCGCAAGCTCCCCCTTTTTCTTAGATCTTGAAAGGCATCTTCATGGGCATGCCCTTGCCCATTTTCTTGAGCATGTCCCGTGCATAGAAAAACTCCTTAAGCATTCTATTTACATCCGCGACACTGGTACCACTGCCTGCGGCTATCCTTCTCTTACGAGAGCCGTCAATGATCTCTGGATGCACCCGTTCGCGGCGGGTCATTGAATTGATCATTGCCTCCATTTTCTTGAACTGCCCCTCATCAATATCACTCTCCTTCACACCGGGCATCATCGCGGCGATTTTTGAAAGAGGACCCAACTTCTTGACCGCACTGAGCTGTTCGAGAAAATCCTCAAGGTTCAATTCACCCTTCATCACCTTCTTCTGGATCTTCTCTTTGTCGATCTCAGCCTCAACCGTCTTCACTTTTTCAACAAGACTCATCACATCACCCATACCCAGGATCCGCTGCGCCATGCGGTCGGGATGGAAATCTTCGAGACCCTCCAATTTTTCGCTGGTGCCGACAAAGTATACAGGAACATGCGACACTTCCATGATGGAGAGCGCAGCGCCACCGCGTGCATCGCCGTCCATTTTCGTCAGGATCGCGCCGTCCAAACCCAGTTTTTCATTGAAAACACCTGCCTGGGTGACCGCGTCCTGTCCGCTCATTCCATCTGCTACCAACAATCGGTAATCTGGTGTTAGGGCGCGATGAATATCGCGCAGTTCGTCGATCAGTGGTTCGTCAATGTGCAACCTGCCTGCCGTATCGATTATTATGACACCATAACCTTTTTCCTTCGCCAGTGCCCTTCCCTTCTTGACGGTTGCCACGGCACTATTTTTCTCGAGCGGGATCATCGGTGTATTCGCTCGTTCGGCAAGAAGACGTAGTTGCTCGGCGGCCGCCGGCCTCTTTGTGTCGGCCGGGACCAGCAGAGGATTCCTGTTCTTGTATCTCATGGCCAGCTTTGCCGCGGTTGTTGTCTTACCTACGCCTTGCAGGCCGATGAGACTCAGCACCGTGAATCCATCCTTTTTTAAATCGATATGCCTCGTGGTTGTTCCAAGCAGTTTAACCAACTCTTCATACACGGCCCTGATGACCAGATCGCCTGGTTTCAGGCTTTTGGACAACTCGATCCCCTTTGTCTTTCCCCTCAGGGCTTCGACAAAACCTTTGACGACCCGGTAATTGACATCCGCCTCCAATAGCGCGATCCTTATGTCTTTGTATATGCCATCAAGTTCCTGATTAGTGATCCTGCCGTAGCCCAATATTCTTCTTTTGACGACCTGCAGCCGGTCGGTCAATCCTTCAAACATCGTAAATCCTCAATGGCCTTTGCGTAATCAGCGGCCTTGAAAATACCTGCCCCGGCAACAATGATATCTGCGCCTGCGTTGCAGACCTGCTCAGCATTCACGCTGTTGATACCCCCATCCACCTCAATCTTGCACGACATTCCGTGTTTCACAACAAAATCCTTCGCTTCTTCGATCTTCGGCAAGACGTCTGCCATGAATTTCTGCCCGTAAAAACCAGGATTGACGGTCATGATAAGCAAATAATCAAGCCTATCAACAAAATGTTTAACATCCCCGAAGGCAGTACCCGGGTTGATGGCCAGGCCGGCATTCACATTTTGCCTTTGAACATCCTCTATGCAATGCTCGGGTTTGTCAGTTGCTTCCGCATGAAAAGACAGCCAGCTCAGTCCCGCTTCGATGAATTGTCTCAGATAGTTTTCCGGTTTCACGATCATGAGATGCGCATCAAGTTCCAGTTGCGTAATCTCGCTCATTGCTTTCACGACCATGGGACCGAATGTGAGGTTCGGCACAAAAACGCCGTCCATGACGTCGAGATGCAGCAGGTCAGCACCTGCCCGCTCAACTCCTTTTACCTCTTGCTGGAATTCGCTGAATTTTGCGGCAATGATCGAAGGTGCGACTTTCACTTAATGACCATGAGAGA
>JBFEPB010000093.1:0-6023 GCA_041550295.1 bacterium
AATTGCACCAACTGCGGCCCTCGGTATTCAATCATCGTTGATACACCGTACGACCGCGGTCGAACCTCGATGGCTGAATTCAAGATGTGCGATGCTTGCCGACAGGAATTCAATGACATCAAAGACCGGCGATTCCATGCGCAGCCTGATTGCTGCCATGTCTGCGGCCCAAGGTACGCTCTATACTCGGTCGCGGGGGTCAAAGTCAGAACGAGCGATCCGATCTCTGCTGCGGTCAAGTTACTCAAGGAAGGCAAAATCATTGCGATAAAGGGAATAGGCGGATTTCATATCGCGTGCGATGCTCGTCACTGCGCTGCGGTGAGACTGCTTCGCAAAGTCAAGAACCGTCCAACAAAACCGCTGGCAGTGATGATACACCCTTCTCGGGTAAGGGACATTACGCACTTGAGCACGGATGAAGAAAAAATACTGAATTCTCCGGTGGCACCCATCGTCTTATTAAGAAAAAAATCAAGCGAGATTTGCGAGGAGATTGCACCCCAGAATCCCTACCTCGGCGTGATATTCCCCTACGCGCCGATACATCATCTGGTCATTTCTCGCATCCCTTACCTGGTAATGACAAGTGCTAATATCCAGGACGAGCCAATTGTCAAAGACGCAGCGGAAGTTGAGTCCAAGCTAGGTTCAATCGTTTCACATTACCTCGATCACAACCGTAATATTGAAAACCGCTGCGACGACTCGGTGGGTTATTGCCTCGCCGATAAAGGTTTCTCGATCATCAGACGTTCCCGCGGTTACGCTCCTATCCCGGTAGGATTACCGATCCGGGTCAGACCAACCCTGGCAGTCGGTCCCTATCTAAAGAACACGTTTGCCCTTGCCAATGGCCTTGAAGCATATCTCTCGCCCCACATCGGTGACCTCGACAATCTCGCGACACTCCATTTCTTCGAAGAAATGTTGGAGAAATACCGAAGATGGTTCAGGATCCAGCCCAGGCTAATCGCCCACGACCTCCACCCTGATTATCTTTCAACGAAAATCGGCAGAAAACTGGTCGGTACGAAAATAGGCGTGCAGCATCACGTGGCGCATTTTGTCTCCTGTCTCGGCGAGAACCACGTCACGGAACAGAGCATAGGCATTATATTTGACGGCACTGGTTACGGACTGGATGACAGGATCTGGGGCGGTGAGTTCTTCATCGGGGATCTGCAAGACCAACGAAGAACGGCCCACCTGCAATACTTACCGCTGCCCGGCGGTGAATCGAGCATAAGAAAACCATATCGCATCGCGGTCGCTTATGCTTACTCATTGCTACACAAGAACCTCAAGATCGCACCGGAGTCAGAAATTGAAGTAATCAAGAAGATGATTGATGAAGAAAGTAACATTACCTACACGTCAAGTATGGGACGGCTTTTCGACTGTGTTTCGGCAATGCTTGGTGTGACACAAGAAATAACCTACGAAGCAGAGGCGGCGATAAATCTTGAGCATATCGCCGACCAGAGATCAAAAGGCTGTTATCCGTACTCAATATCCGACAGCGACCCAATGATCATCGAGTTGAAAGATACGGTGAGCGCGGTACTTGACCAGAAAAAAGCCGGGGTCCCGAGAGGAACCATCTCTGCCCGATTCCACAATACAGTAGTAGAATTATCCTATGACGTGGCAGACAGACTGAGAAAGATCCATGGTCTCAACGGTGTATGTCTTTCTGGCGGGGTGTTTCAGAACCGTTTCCTGCTTAACTCGTTGATCGTCCGCTTGGAAAGAGGCGGCTTCAAGGTGCATATCCATAAACAGTTGCCGACCAACGACGGATGTATCTCATATGGACAGGTAATCGCCGGAAATGCTGCTGTCAGAGAATAGTGGGAAATGATTCAAAAGCAGAGATTTGACGAACTCATGGATCTGGACTGGCTCCAACCGCCGCACACTTTTGTGCTCATTATTGTGTTCATTGCGCTGCGTATTCCTATGCTCTTCCTTGGTTTCGGCCTGGATCCTGATGCCTGGCGTATCGCAAACGCGGCGTTTGATCTAAGAAATCATTTCATATACCACACATCACGCTTTCCCGGTTACCCTTTACCCGAATTCGTTAATGCATTGTTTGTCGATTTCGGCTGGACGGCAACAAATAGCATTACCATGATTCTCTCGCTCTTCTCGGTTCTTGCGTTTGCATACCTGCTGAAGAGCAGCCGAGTCAAGAACAAAGGAATACTGACCGCTACATACGCCTTCATACCGTTGCTCTGGATAAACAGCACTAATACCATGGACTACATGTGGGCGCTCTCCTTTGTTCTCTTCACATGGTACTTCCTGGTGCGCACCAAATACCTGACGGCAGGTATCATGATGGGGCTGGCGATTGGCTCCAGACCGCAGACGGTACTCTTCTTGATACCCTTTCTCTACCTCCTGATCTCCGGCAAGCAAGATAGAAGGAACATCGTGTTTTTCATGTTCTCTTGTCTTCTGATATCCGCCGTGCTCTTTTTGCCGATCTACATTACCTACGGCATCGCATTCCTGCATCAGTACCCGCCCCGTACCACAGTTCTCCAGATAGGATACCAGGTGATAAAGAACTTCGGTCTACCCAGTATCATAGTATTACTAATACTGTTTGCAACGTCATTGAAAAACTTCAGGGTGATGATACTGAAACCCGAGGAGAACGATAGATTCATACTGGTATCGGTCATCACGCTCCTGGCATCTTTCGTCATAACTCCCTATCATTTTGAGTACCTGATTCCAATTGTTCCATTCGGTCTTGTTTTGATCTCACGAATCGGAAAAAGGACCCTCTTGGTGCTCTTCGGTTTTCTGTCAATCCTCCATTCAATTCTTGTATTCGGGAGTATACAGTACAGTGAATCCGGTCGCATCAGAATACGAGTGGCAGACTATGGAGCGGTATACAACAACATGATCGCACGCCGCAAGCAGCTGTCTTTTGCCAAAAACATCATGGAAACACAAGTAGAAGGGGGAAGTGTAATATTAGTCGGACACTGGTTACCGATCATCGCGTACCTTGGTGAAGATCTTTCATCGATACCGGGTACAAAGAGAATGTTCGACAGCAACGCGCCAAAAGACGGAGTATGGAACTTTGAACGTGATATCTCGTACAGATATCTCATGGACGTAGAGGAACTCGATAAACTAAAACACGAAGGTCATATGTTGTATTATGTACCGGGCATGCGAGAGTATACCCTTGAAACATACGGTTATGACCTGCTGACGCATGGTGTGTCGAGACTGCCAGTTCATTAATTCCACCTCTTGATTTATATGAAAAATCGCGTATACTACTGGTGATATGTGCTTGGGTGTAGTCGGACGCATTGAAGAGATCCACGGAGAAACGGCGAGCGCCGAGATATTGGGCGTGCGCCGCGATATCTCTGTCGTCCTCGTTCCCGAAGCGAAGATCGGCGACTACGTGATGATCCATGCCGGCTTCGCGATAAACCTGATGGATGAGAAGGACGCCCGGGAAACCGAACAGATGATCATCGAAGTGCTCAAATATTCATAACTCACATATGACCTGCTGAAAGGACCAAAAATAGATGCTCATTGCGACGCTGTTCATATTGATCGGTGACTTTCCGATTTCTGCGGATCTTGAATCGCAGTATCGTCCTGTTGTGGCATTCACTGATAACCGGTTCTTTGCCTTCTGGCAGGACCTTCGCTTCTATCCGTCTGACCGGTCGATCTTTGCAGCAAGAATAGATCAAGGAGGCTTTGTCATCGACACTAACGGTGTCAATCTGATGCGCGATCGTGCGGTCAGTGTGGACGCCGCGTTCGATGGAACGAATTTCTTGATCGTTGTTCAGGACAGCTGCTGAAACATGGCCGACGTATTCGGCGTGCGTGTCACGACCGAGCTCAGTATCCTTGATTCACTGATCGTGATCTGCAACAGCAGCGTAGGGCAAACCGAACCCGCTGTCACCTGGGCCGGGCAGAACTACTTCGTAACATATCTTGATGCTACCTCCGAAACCCGTGCTGGAATCGTCAGGGTCCAGCGGGTCAGCCCGGCAGGAACGGTTCTAGATAACGGAGCCAATGTGGGTATTGGTGATTACAACCCGGATATCGCATACGACGGGTCCCGCTGCCTGATCGTTTGGTCCGAGGAATTTCGCGGTGTCATGGGAAGATTTGTTAACGCGAGTGGACAGCCCGAAGGAGCCGGCTTTGAGATCGCACTGACCGTGGGACTCTCGACCCTGCCAGAACTGGAATTCGGGGATCAGTACTATCTGGTCGTATGGCCTGATTTTTGTCCCCTAGGGACTGACCTTGATATTTACGGTCAGCTAATCGCCACCGACGGAACGCTCATTGGAGGGCGGATCACGATCGCGGAAGGGCTAGCGAGTCAAAATTTTCCAGCCATCACCTTCGACGGAAACCAATTCATGGTCGTCTGGGTCGAGAATGCCAATGCCATACGCGGTCGCTTCATAGCGGAAAACGGCATTCCGATAGGAGCGGAGTTCCCCATATCCGACAACACCAATTATGAGCGCCATTACCCATCGGTCGTGGCCGGTACCGACTATTTCCTCACGGTCTGGAGTGAATTTCACACCGATTTTGACGTATACGGCAACACCGACGTGAGTGTTGGCATTCATGAAAACACTGCGAGCACTGTCGTTCAAGACCTGCCTTTGATCAGCGGTCGGTTCATAAAAAATGTCACCGCCGATATGAAACTCTACGATGCAACTGGAAGGCGCGTGCACGACCGATACGTGAGCCCTGGGGTATACTTCGCGGAGACGGAAAACAAAGAACTGAAGAAGATCGTAGTAGTCCGCTGAGTGCCGTCGCTCCTACTTCAGAGCACCGAGACCTTCAACAATTTCAGGTAATGCATCGCCGGCTCTTGCCAGAATCGAGACGTCGACGATATCGCTGAATGGTGTCGGCTCGAGGTTGACCTCAATCGTCTTCGCTCCATGCTCTTTGGCTGCTCCTGGTAATGCCGCCGCCGGCCATACCACACCAGATGTACCGCAGAATAACGCTGCATCTGCCGTAGTAAGAAAATCGACCGATTCGACCCATACGGCTGAAGGAATGACCTCACCAAACCAGACAACATCGGGTCGCAAAAGCCCGCGGCATTCGCATTGCGGCACGGCACCGGGTATAGAAATCGCGCTGGTATATGGCATCTGTCTCCCACATTTACAGCATCGCGCCCGGAAGATATTTCCATGGAGTTCAAGCACATTGCGGGAACCGGCGCGCAGGTGGAGGTTATCAACATTCTGGGTAAGCAGGAGGAAATGCTCGAATAAGTTCTCCAGTTCAACGATCGCATGATGAGCGGCATTGGGCTGGGAATTCAGAATGATACCCTGGCGCCAGCGGTACCAATCCCAGACCAGCGCCGGATCTCTATTGAACGCTTCTGGCGTGGCAAGGTCGTGCACCGAATAATTTTTCCATAAACCATCGGCACCGCGGAATGTCGGCACGCCACTTTCTGCAGACACGCCGGCACCGGTCATGACAAAAACCGACCTCGCCTCTCTCAGGATCTCGATCGCCTGACAACACAAGTTTTTTCTTGAGTTCAAATCTGAATGCACGACATGAGTCTACACGACAGAAGTATTTCCTTCCCCATGATGCTGCTCTGTACTCAGAATTTGTAGTACAAACCTATCTTTCCCTCACTTGTATCGAAACCAAACCTTTCCTCTTGATTGAAGAGCAGCACGTCAACAACCGATACGATACGGTTGATAATTGCGAAACCGGGCATGAAGGATGCGCGCCGCCGGTGCTCCCGCGCTTGCCTCCTCTGTTCCCAGTAGTAACTCCGGCTGTCAACACTTTCCCATGTCCATTCATCTTCCCCAAAATAGGAATTCGCTTCGATATATTCCTGCTGCAACTCCGGGTTGTTCGGAAAGTACAGGCTCGCATACCGCTCGACCATCAAATTGTGATCTTCCGCTGCAAGAAAATCCTCGACCGCGTCG
>JBFEPB010000094.1:0-5992 GCA_041550295.1 bacterium
CGGTCGCTTATGAAATAGAGCATGCCGTCAAGTACCGAGTACATGGGATACGCGTCACGTCCGATATAGTTGGTGATTCTCTCAGAAGGTCCTTCGGGCAATACCTTTCTGTAAATATCTTGGTTTGCGCCTCCCTTGTATCTGCGGCGCCACCAGGCTGCGCCGCCGCGTTCGTAATACACGGTTTTGCCATCCGGTAATATGCACGGGTTATAAGCCTCGAATGGTAGTAAAGTAGATGGGTTACTGCCTTCTATCGGGATACTGTAGAGAGCGGGTCTGATCGTGTATCGCTGTGAAGCGAAAACAACCGACTTGCCGTCGGGCAACCATCCATAGACAAGGTCATAATTGCTATAGAAGGTGAGTCTTTTCGGGGGCGCTTGCCCGTCGGCGGGCATGATGCATATGTCATCATTGCCCCAGCGGTCGGTGATGAATGCGATCGTCTTTCCGTCCGGAGACCAGTAAGGTCTACCTTCGTATGCAGGATTGGCCGTTAGACGCCGGGCAGCGCCGCCAGCAGCGCTTACTATCCATATGTCTCCATGGTAGGAAAACGCGATTTTGCTCCCATCTGGACAGGGCGAAGGGTGGCGACCGCCACGAACCTCAGCGCCATAAACCTGGCTGAAAAATATGATTATTAGCAATCTGATGATGTGATTTCTTATCTTCATGCGACCAATATACAATAGTTTGAGGGTGCTGTCAAGTAAGCCAGACTTTCTATATTCCGGAGATTTTTCTGCTATGCTTCAAGGCTTCCCCTGTTATCTCGACTAAACTTTCGAATATCTATTTCTGTCATAATAATGGATCAAGGGAGGTACACATGGCAGATAAATATATGAGGAAATGGGAGCCTTTTAGGGATATGCTAAGTTTACGTGCAGACATGGACCGTCTTTTCAGCAGTCTTTTCGGCGGTGGTTATGAGGAAAGAGAAGGATTATGGGCGCCTGTAGTCGACATAGAGGAAGACAACGACACGATTCTGGTAAAAGCGGAAATTCCGGGAATGAAAAAGGAAGACATCAAGGTGTCGGTTCAGAGCAACATATTGACGATCACCGGCGAGCGTAAACATGAGAGCGAAACGAAGAACAAAACGTTCCACCGTGTCGAGCGATCATATGGAAAATTCAGCCGCATGATAACACTGCCGACGGATGTTGATTCGGACAAGGTGAAGGCGACCTACAAAGATGGTATTCTCAATATTACCTTACCCAAGCCGGAAGCGGTCAAGCCGAAACATATCGATGTTGAAATAAAGTAATCCTCACCTCTGCAAGAAAAAGGGCAGGTAGCACCCTGCCCTTTTTATTTTGATATGGCTAACGCTTTATCCGTTTCTTCCTCGGCGGTAATGATTGGACATGATTGATCGATTTCCGTAGTAGTTTTGAAAAAATATCTTGCTGATTGTAGATGCTTTCAGGCAATGCCACATATTGCTTCATGACCCTACCCGGTATTGGTTCGAAGCGTCTGGCTTTCGGAAATCGCTTCACCGTTTCCTCAATGTCAGCTGGTGCCAGTCGGAGGAATATCTCTTTTCCAAAGGCGCCGATGAACATATTGTTATTTATGAAATATGAGGGGCAGCCGAAAATCTTGCGCGACTGACAGTCTATGTTCGCTAGTTTCTTCTCTAAGAAGAGTTCAAGTTCCTCTGGTGGCTTTTTCCATTTCATAAAGCGTCCTGCTGGTTGGATTTTACAGAAACATAACCCACACGTCAAGTTGTCGTTAAGTATATCCTGTGTTGATGCGGCCATAACTCCATGTTCCAACCAGATATTAGATCAGCGCGGCTGGTATGCGTTGTGAGGTATATATTGACGTTAGTATTAATAGCAATATACTATGACAACAGTCATTTTCAAGAAAATAGCGTTCGATAACTTATAAGGAGGTCAATTTGAAATACATTAGAGCCGCGGTAATCGCTATTATCTTGTTGGCGAGTTTTGGAGGCAGCAAGACGCTCGAAGAGTATATTGGAGAAGCGGAAGGATACAAGAATGCCGGGCAGTATGATGAAGCTATATCAACCATGGAACAGGCGGTCCAGGAATTTCCCGACCACACTGATGCCCATACCCAACTTGGTATCATGCTGGGCGAAAAAGCGCAGCGGACGCGTGACTACATGAAGATGTTTGAAATTGCCAATCGGGCGTTTGTAGCATGGGATCGGGCACTCGAGCTCGACGCGAGCAATTTCCTGGCCAGGTTTTACCGTGGGGCATGGGCGGTCAGCGTGCCTAAATCTGTGAAGCTGTTGGACAAAGGGATAAGGGATTTTGAGATTATCACTCAGGCGCTGGAAAAGTCCCCGGATCCGTCTTCGAAAGAGAAGCTCGCTGAGGCGTATCAGTATCTGGCTACCGGCTATCAGAAAAATGCTCAATACGGTAAGGCGAAAAAGATATATGAGAAGGTCATTGAGCTTGCTGGTGAAACTGAGTTTGCGCGGTTGGCTCAGGAGAATATCGATAAGATCGTGACATTCGAAAAGTGGCAGGCCGAGCGTATGAAGCATTTGCCCGAAGATACTCCGGAGATTATTAGGCTTAAAGCACAGGTCGCAAAAGAGCCAACCCGATTTGATCTGTTACTTGCCTTGGGCAAGGCTTATTATGGCATAGAGAATTACGAAGAAGCGGCAAGTATATTGCGGAAAGCCGTGAGCATCGAACAGTCAAGCAGCGAAGCGTATAAATTGCTGGCGTTTTCTCTCAATGAAGTTAATTCGGTTGGTTATGACCCGAGGATATATCTAGACACAGATTTTCGTACCGATCTTGCGTTCGAATCTGCCGAGGCTTTGGATAAAGCGGTTGCACTTACTCCGGAAGATGCTGAATTGAGATTCACCCGGGGTGTCGCCGCAGTGCAGATGCCTTTCTTCGTTAACCGACTCGATCAAGGGATTGCGGATTTAGAGATGGTTACAGAAAGCGACGTTTCCAGAGATATGAAAGCGAAGGCGATTTACTGGCTTGGCTATGCGCATCAGAAAAAGGCAACGACGTACTGGACACAAGTCGTATCCAAATACCCGGGAACCGATGCGGCGCAGTATGTGTTCAAAACGCTGCGGCCGCCGGTGAAACACGTTGATCTTTCAAGCTACCCGACCCCTGTTGTCGGCATAGAATTTGAAATGAGCTATCGAGACGAGCTGGCACCTCAGACAGCAGTATGGGTTGAAAGCGCTGACGGAAGGTTCGTCAAAACGATCTATGTTTCCGGATTCAGCGGACACGCCAAGGAAAAGCAGATCAACCTTCCGGTTTGGGCAAAATCATCTGAGTTTGTTGATGTTGATGCGGTGACCGGTGCAAGCATTAATCTGGGGCACCATGTCTATGTCTGGGATCTGTTAGATCATAGCGGAGCAAAGGTGAAACACGGGCAATACAAGATCATCGTTGAGGTTTCTTATTGGCCGAGCATGCAATACCAGCGGGTTGAAGCTCCCATCGAGATCGGCAAGCGCCAGGTACGTAAAGTGGTTGAGGAAGGGGATTTTATTCCATATCTGGAAGTCCGGTATCTGCCGTGATCCGCACATCTTATGGCTTTCGTATCGAATGAAACTGGAAGGAGTTAATAATGAATAAATTGTTCCAGATTATGAGATTTATTTTGTTGTTCGGTTTTCTGATGAGGTTTGTGATGTGTGAAGGTGGCTGACCATTCGCGAGCACAAGGTCTTTGTGCAGGGGCGAACAAACAGCGTCGCAATCAATAGATATTGAATGACCCGCTACGCATGATTTAACAGCGGGACTATGTATTTGTCTCGGGCTCGCCTGGTTTGGCCGTGTGTCAGCCGGCAACTGTGAGGAATTTTTGATGTTGCAGAATATAATGTTTTATGAGGCGTAGGCAGACAAAATTCATGCTCAATCCCGGCGATATAGAAAAAAGTGCCGTTCTCAGGGGGATATCTCCAGACAATCTGTGTGTTTCTCGAATCGTGATTCTGACTTTTAACAAGGCAGTTCTCGACCAACTGCATGAATCATGCAATCTTAACAGGCAAAGGTTCTTGAACAACGATCTAAGTCCGTATTGCTCGGCTGCAGAATCGTACGAAGGCGTATTTGAAGGTCAAAACTTATCAGTATTTGTACCACCAATGGGTGCTTCGCCAATCGCTGCGTTCTGCGAAGAGTTGATCTATTTTGGTGCCCGGAGCATATTTCGCCTCTGTGCTTCGTGGAGCTTGGGTGAAGAGTATTTGAAGAAGGGGCAGATTCATTTGCCGAATGTCGCAATCGGCATGGACGGCACGTCGCCTCATTACGGTAATGCAGATTTCAAGGTTGAAGCCGAAGACGTTACTAACCGTGCGCTCAAGAAAACCCTTGATGATCTTGGTGCCGAATGGAAAGGGGGCGGTATTGGATGCTGTGAGGCCTTCTACCGGATCACCCATGACATGGTGGACGACTTTCGCAGACAGGGATGTCTTTCAATGGACAACGGCGAAGTGGCCGTGTTGTACAATCTGGCTAGAGAAAGGGGAGTACGGGTCGGCGTCCTGCTGCAGCCATATATCGATCTTGAGCAAGGTTTCGACCTTTCCTATTTGGATGAAACATACAATGAGACTTGTCGACTGCAGGCTCGTGCTGTACTGCAGGTCATCGCAGAATCGTGAGGAGCGAGTATTATGATAAAGCGTTTTTGGTTGATTTTGATCTTCTTATCTTGTAACGCGGCCAATGCCGGGGTTGAATACATGGGTGCAGAAGATTACCGGATCATTGAGTATGACCTGACCGTGCGTATCCCCGGGACGCTCGATCGTCTGGAGGTCGATGCTCTGCTGGAGTTGGAAAAAATATCGCGCACAAAGGGGCAATGGCTGGGAATTTTGGTGGGCAAGAATTTCCGCGGGGTGAAGTTTATGAACATCGCGGTGTCAGACTCACGCGGCGAGGCTGTGCCTTTTTCGTTCGAAGATTCTATCCTGGCTGTTGACCTCACTGATGTGTACGGCAAGGTAGCGACATCGTGGTTGCTCATAGAGTACGACTTGGTCAAGGACACCAGTTTCTACGACGAGTTTTCGCCGTTCTCGGTTGAGATATCTGATTCACTTTGTCATCTAAATGCTGCCATTACCCGTACTGACAACTGGTATCCCAAAATAGCCGGCACCATGTCAAATAGGCTGGCCCCTTTTAAGTTCATCGTTGACGTTCCGGCGAAGTTCGAGGTTATGGCTTCTGGAAAGCTGCAAGAAGTGGTAACTGAAAGGGACAGGAAGACCTACGTGTGGCAGAACTATGAGGGGGTTACTGACCGCAGTCTGTATTTTTTTGCCCAGGAACAATCGAAAGCAATTAAAGAATTCGGCGATGGCCTCAGGGTAGTAATGTATACGCCGAGTGATGCATTGCAGGGAAACATTGATTTTCTTGCCGATGTGGTCCACAAATCCTACAGATACTTTGAGAAGATATACGGAGAACTGCCGTGGAATGAATACAAGATGATGGCATTCGCATACGGCTACTCTGGGCTATTCAATTCATCGAACGCCCCGGCAACGCTTTTCAATTCTGAGATCGTCCACAACGACATTTATTTTCCAACAAGGTCGGTTATTCACGAAGTGTCGCACACGTGGTGGGGCAATGTCGTTTCCAGTAATGCCGATGAGAATTATTGGCTGTACGAAGGCTTCGGTAAATATTCAGAGGTGGTTGGGATCGAGCCAACCCTTGGTGCCGATGTTGAAAGCCTCAGTTTTTTCCGACTGAAATTGTGCACGTTACCTTATATCGATTACGTACCCTCGATCAGAAATGCGCAGGATGCTGACGATCGGGTGCTCGTGAATGTTGCAGCATACTACATGGGCGCTACATATTTACGGATGCTCAGACACGTAATGGGCGAAGAGAATTTCTACAAGGGGGTCCGACACTATGTTAAAACCTGCTGGGGGAAATCTATTTCGACC
>JBFEPB010000095.1:0-5937 GCA_041550295.1 bacterium
ATGGTTGCCAGACTGGCCAGTATCTTCAGGTATGTTTCCCGTTGATTATCAGGGGCGAGGACGAAAAAGAGTACTCGAACCGGTTTACCGTCAAGCGCATTGAAATCGATGCCCTTGCCCAGCATCAGCGTCATAACCACCGGTCTGGAGAGTCTGGTAATAAATGCGTGGGGGATTGCGATGCCGTTACCGATGCCGGTCGACCCTTTTTGCTCGCGGGTCAGCAATTCCTCGACCAATTGTTCAGCATTCTCTAGATGACCCTTGTCTTCGAGCGTCTGGCCGACGAACCGGAACAATTCCTCCGCCTTTGCCGCGCGTATCTGATATATCAGATTCTTGTCAAGAAAATCACTGGCACGTATCATAGTTCGGGGGCTATTATATATAAGCATTGAGGGATTTCAAGGTCAATGTTTGTGACTGGAATTGCAGGTTTAGGGAGTACCTGGTAATATGCGTTGTGTTCGTTTAGAACGTTGAAACCGTTACTATCGTTGTATCAATTAGAACAGATCATTGCTCGGGTAGAGTCAAAAAAAATGTCTCGGCGACTTTCGGTTTTGCCGTTGGTGCTCCACGGCTCGGATCTTTAGTGTCATAATGTGATTATTGACTTTTGTCCGTGTGTTGTTATATTAACACATGAAGAGAAAACTTGGTTTTGTTTTCTTGACGTTATTGATTCTTTCCTGTGCCAGCATCAGGGAACGCCTGGCAATAAAGGAATGCAAGTTCTCGCTTGTTTCAGTGAGACCCCATACCTTTACATTCTCGGATTTCAAAGTGGATTTTGATATAAGAGTCGATAACCCGAACACAGTTGATGCCGTGCTCGATAAATTTGTCTACGAATTTTTCACGAACGACATCAAAGTCTTTTCCGGCACGACCGGTAAGAAGATCAAGATCGAGTCAAAAAAGGCGGAAACGTTCACCACGACGATCACTCTTGAATACAACGCAATCGGACAGGCGTTGGCTGAGGCGATGAAATTGGGTTCGGCAGCGTATCGTATCGACGCGCGTGCCTACATCAACACCTTGCTCGGTGAGATGAGCTACCCGGTTTCGATCGGACTGAACTAAAGGCACAACAAGGGTTCTGAATGCTTCCGCTGATCGCCGTGCTTGGTCTCCTAACACAACCGCCGGTAAATGTTAGAGCATATGATACGCCCAATGATGAGGGTTCTTCGATTACGATAACCTGGGAGCTGTCTCCTGCTGATTCGGGCGGTGCGTCCCTTTTCAGGGGCTACGAGATATACCGGAGCCTATCCGCGACCGGTGATTTCAGGAATGTCGGGTTTGCCCCCGCAGGTGCGACAAGGTTCGATGACGGCAATACGGATATACAGGACGGCCAGGAGTATTTCTATCGTTTGAAGGCACTCACCGCTTCTGGATACGAAGAATCGGCAGTAGTGGGCCCGGTCGTTTCGAGCGCCCAGTGGTTCAATACGCGGACCGTTAATGTTCTGGTCATAACTTTGTTTATTTCAGTTTTGGTCATTTACTACATTCGGCGTGCCCGCGCCGGGGAGCAGCTTTTCGTGCGTAAGATCGCCGGGCTCGACGCCATAGATGATGCGGTCGGCCGTTCGACCGAGATGGGCAGACCGATATTGTATTCATTCGGCTTGAGTTACCTCAATGAAGTGTGGACCCTTGCCTCACTGTCGATACTGTACCGCGTCGCGCAAAAATGCGCCGAGTATTCCACGCGGCTGCTTGTGCCGCACTATGATCCGCTGGTTATGTCCGCGGCTCAGGAAACGGTCAAACAGGCGTATGCGGAAACAGGTAGGCCCGATCTCTATGACGAGCGAGACAGCCCGTTCCTCACCGCGGACCAGTTCGGTTACGCAGCCGGAGTCGACGGCATCATGATGAGGGAGAAACCGGGCGCCGTTTTTTGGCAGGGGTATTTCTACGCTGAATCGCTCATCCTTGCTGAGACCGGACACTCGGTCGGTGCGATCCAGATCGCAGGCACGACATCGGTGGAGCAGATACCCTTCTTTGTCGCAGCCTGCGACTACACGCTGATCGGCGAGGAAATGTACGCCGCATCGTGTTATCTTAGACCCGAACCACAGATGCTTGGTAGCCTCAAGGGAGAAGACTTGACCAAAGCGATTATCATCATCTTCCTTCTCTGCGGAGCTGTGCTGGGTACGCTCGGCGTCCTATCAAACATTTTTTTCGATCATGACGGGCTGAGTATCTTTTTCGAGAACATTGTTCAGTGGTTCAACACGTTCTAAGGAGGAATTGCGATGAAACGTGATATCCCGATCATCATTACTTTTCTGACAGGTTTTCTGTGTGTCGTGGCATTTTTCATTCCGCACCCGCCTCTGGGCGATCTTCAGCAGCGTTTTCTTATCTGGTACGCGATCGTCTACGGTTTCACCATGGTGCTCGGTCTGGACAGCCTCCTGAAGTACAATATCAAGAAGATCACCCAGCGTAAGGAAGGATGGCAATATAGCTATGTCCTGCTATTTGGCCTCGCCCTGGTGCTGGTAACCGGATTTCAATCCTGGTTCAAGTACGGCACGCCGTTTGAGCTGCGCTCTTCGTTCATGTATTCGTACATTCATATTATTGTACCGCTCCAGGCAACGATGTTTGCCTTGCTTGCTTTTTTCATTTCTTCAGCGGCTTATCGCGCTTTTCGGGCGCGGACATTTGAGGCGACCCTGCTTCTTGTCGCAGCCGCGATCGTGATGCTGGGCCGCGTACCGATCGGGAAGATGATATGGAGCGAGATCCCTGTGATCTCGGACTGGTTGCTCAACATACCCCAACTTGCGGCCAAGCGCGGGATTCAGATCGGTGTTTACCTGGGTGGCGTTGTCATGTCGCTGCGTATCATTCTCGGCATTGAGCGTACCTATCTGACATAGGGGCGGCGGTGAAGGTATTGGATTGGCTTGCGAATATTGATCGGCGATTGATCTTTCTCGCGATCGGCCTGGCCGTGGCGATACCGATCATAATGAAGTTAAGGATGCCGATAAGGATCAGCAGTGAGGTGAGGTCGGCCTACGAAACAATCGAGAACCTACCCGAGGGTTCTGTCGTGCTTGCATCGATCGATTATGATGCGACGAGCGCTCCGGAACTGACACCAATGTTCCGTTCCTTCCTGCGGCAGTGTTTCCGCAAGAAACTGAAGATTATCTACACTGGTCATCTTGCCATCGGCCTTCCTTTGGCGCAGTTCGATCTGGACATGGTCACCGCAGAATGCGGCGCCGTGTATGGCGAAGACTACATCAATCTCGGCTACCGTCCGGGCTACACCGCAGTGATGATCGGGATTGGACGCGAGATCAGGGATTTCTTCGCGGTCGATTACAAAGGTGTGCCGGTCGATAGCTTCCCGATGATGAAAGATATCCATAACTACGGCGACATGGCTCTGATCGTCGATTTTGCGCACGGCACGGCCGGCGAATACTGGATCCAATACGTGGTCTCGCGATTCGGCGTGAGGATGTTTTCCTGTGTGACCGGCGTAATGGCACCGACCCTGTATCCGTATCTCCAGGCCGGTCAAATCACTGGTATCATCGGCGGTCTGCAGGGTGCGGCTGAATACGAGATGCTCGTGGGGAACCCCGAATCCGCGGCATTCGGAATGCCGGCTCAATCGATCGCGCATCTTTTGATTATTGCGTTCATTGTGTTCGGCAACATCGGTTACTTCATCTCGAGGAGGAAGAAATGAATCTGCTCGGAACTTGGATTGCGGCCGGCCTAACGATCGCCATTCTGTCTTTTCTGTACCGTGACAATCCGCTCTACAAATTCGCCGAACACCTTTTTGTCGGCGTGTCGGCCGGGTACTGGGTGATCTACATCTGGGCATTTGATGTCAAGCCCATGCTGATCGACGAGTTCGTGCGCCAAGCAGGATTTGAGAAGTGGTTGCTGATCGTTCCGGCGGTCTTCGGCGTGATGATGTTGATGCGGTGGATCCCCCGCACGGCGTGGATCTCGAGGTGGCCGATATCGTTCACGGTCGGCATTGCGGCCGGCCTCGCGCTCACGGCTCAGGTTCAGGGTTATATCATACCTCAGATCCAGGCAACACTCTTGCCCCTCGTGTCGGTCGGTAATACCACGGCCGAGACGATCGGCCGGTCGTTCAACAACATATTGATCTTCGTCGGCGTGGTCTGCGCCCTGCTCTTCTTCTACTTCTCGCGCGAGCATAAGGGCGCGTTGAAGGTCGGCTCCAAGATCGGTGTCATCTTCCTCATGATCGGGTTCGGCGCATCGTTTGGCTATACGGTCATGGCGCGGCTTTCGCTCCTGATCGGCCGGCTTACTTTCCTACTGCAGGTCTTCGGGTTCCGCTGACCCGAGGACACATACAACATTCTAACCATCAAAGCCTGAGGCATATACCCTCACGCCTCCACCAATCCTCCTGATATAACAAACAGATGTAGGCAGTTTCAGGGGCAATTTTAGTGCACAGTTTTAGTGCACGACGCACAGATTCTGTGCGCTAATACTTAGCTTTCTCCCGTAATTTCATTATTTTTCTCTGGCATGCATTATGCTAATATATAGGGCAGAGGTGAATGATGAAAAGAACAAGAGTTTTCCTAAACCTGATGTTAATTAGCGGCCTTTTGGGCCTGGCCGGCTGTTCGTTTGAGAGTGTTGATAATGAGCCGCCGGCAGTACCCAGGGGCCTGAGATCAATAACCGGCGATGAGGAAGTCCTGCTCGTCTGGTATGAGAATACGGAACACGATCTTGCGGGCTACCGTATCTACCGCAGTCTCGAACCCCTCGGCCTGTACTACGAGATCGGAGAAACAAATCTCGATTACTTCCTGGACTACGGATTGGTCAACGGGCAGACATATTACTATGCAATAACGGCGTTCGACTACGACGGTAACGAAAGTGAATTCTCCTACGAGATCGTTTATGATACGCCGAGACCAGAAGGTTTTGACGAGCAGATATTCGACTACACGATCTACCCTGACTATGCCGGATGGAAATTCAGTGCTTACAGTATCGTACCATTTGACTATCCGACCTGCGATTTCTTCTATGGTTATGATGAAATCGAACGGGCATATTGTTTCTATGTCGGACATCCATACGGTTTGATCCAGGATTTTGGCTATACGTCGTCAATAGACGAAATAACCTATGCGCCTCAGCAGGGCTGGTCTGCCACCGGCAAGGTTGAGGCAATACCGGGGCATACCTATATAATGCATACGTGGGATAATCATTATGCAAAATTCCGTGTGATTGCTTTGGGTACGTACTCGGTAGTATTCGACTGGGCTTACCAGATCGATCCGGGTAACCCGGAATTAGTAATGAACCAAGGAGGCTAAGATGAAACGTTCATTATTTCTTTTATTATTCCTTGCCGTTGTACCGATGTTTGCCGACAACATTACCAATATCTACTACACTTATGACTATAACGAGCCCGGCTACTATGACGAATACTGGTACAACGATTACTGGTATAATGGTTATTGGGTATACATGCCATACGGATATTATTGCGTTCGCTTCGTATGGTGGTATCCATGGTGGTGGGATTGGTATTGGTCGCGATGCCACTGGTGCCATCACTTCCACATGGATTTCTTCTATGCTGGATTCTACGTCGTTTGGTATGACCACGGCACATGGTGGTACAGGCCACGCTACGGCCAGTATGTCCGTTACCGTTTGCCTTACTCATACCATGTACTGCGTGTAAAGGCAAGGACAAATGGCATATATCTTCCAGAAAAGTCACCGCGTGAGATCAACCTGCCGTATCGGGAAAATCAAATCATGAACCTGACCAGGCAGAATGATCCTGAACTCTTCGCACGTGTTGAAAGAGAGCAGCGCAGTGGTAACCTTGAGAGGATGCGGACGAACTATGTTAAG
>JBFEPB010000096.1:0-5935 GCA_041550295.1 bacterium
ACCGAGTCGCGTTTGAGCAATGAGGTTATGGGCAGTACCGGGATTTCCGAGCTGAATTCTCAAAGCGTTACTTCTGTATCGGTCAGTCCCAATCCTTTCGGCGAGCGAGTAAGATTTGGTGCGGTCGCGGATCGCGATATCTCTGTAAGAATTTACGATGCGAAGGGCAGTTTAATTACATCACTGATCGGAACAGGGGTGGTTACCTGGAGCCCTGAAGCGTCGTTGCCCGCAGGTATATTCTTTGCCGAAATTAGAACAGGCGACAATCTTCGTTGGGTAAAACTAGCCAGAATATACTGAATCAATATAATTACCGGACGATGGTGACAACCTGGTTAGCTGCGCGCTGTCTTTTCCTCGTACCACTGCATCGACCAACCCTGAGTAGGGTTCGACATCCTATTTGGAGCCATGGTGAACCCGTTTTTCTAATCCGTATTATTCGATTTGCATTGAGCCTTGCTCGAGACCAGTCACCGACACAGCATATTGGTCGTTGATGACCCAAACATAATCGACGCTATGCGGTGATACGGAGGATCTTCGCGATATTTTCGCCGAGGATCTTTCTTTTTTCTTCTTCCGTGAGGTTGAGGTTCTGGATGAGATCCAGCTGGTCTTTTGTGGCTGGGTGCGGTGTACCGGACCAATCAGAGCCGAACACGAATTTGTCGATACCAACGTTGCGTATGAATTGGGTCAGGAAGTCATTGCCGAAGAGATTTGAGATCAGCGCTAGCCCCCAAGATGTTTCCACAAATACACCCGGGATCTGCCCGATCGTTAGCAGATCCAGGAAACGCGGGCCAGCGATATGGGCTACTATTGCCTTGAGGCCTGGCACATGACTCTTAAGCATATCAATGTTCTGCGGCAAATTGTGCTCATAGCAACCTCTGATCATACCGCCGGCAAAGGAGTGTATGAGCACAGGAATATCCAGATCTGCGGCACACTCCATCAGAGGTCTTACTTCCGGATCGGCAGGCGAGCATCTGTGACAATCGGGGTGCAGTTTCAATCCTCTAAGACCGAGCTCTCTGACTGCTTTCTTCAGTATCTTTATTGCTTCATCCGTTTTCTTGGGGTTAGGCACACTGGCGAAACCGATCAGTCGCTTTGGGTGCTGTTTGATCAGTTCAGCAAGAAATTCGTTTGACAATAAGCCCGGGAAAGCCATGACAACGGCCTTCTGTATGTGATTTTTATCCATATCGCGGAGAAGTATATCCGCAGTGAAGTCGGCTTTTTTGATTGGTAGCGCGAGCGGCGAACCGCCCACTACATTGACACACGCCTTTTCCTGAGTGTAAGGCGGTTCACATACATGGACATGACCGTCTATTATCATGCACTATCCTTTCGTTTACAATCAACGCTGATTCATTATATACAATTGTTGGCGTTTGTAAAGACATCTCGATTAGCGGCAGCGTATTGACTTCTGCGCTGGATTTCCTATCATATATCATAACACGGGAGGAGATATGTTCATACTGAGTGTATTTTTGGTGATTAGCACGGAGCACGTTGTATTACCTCAATACGGGATTAATTATGAGAACATCATGGGTTATAAGAATGTCGAGCACCACTATAGCGAAAGGGATGATTGCGTGTATCTCACTGCAAGCGGTACAATCATAGCAGCATTCCCGGCTCATCAAATTCCCGCGCTTATCAAGCGGGACACGATCGGGACGATATGGTATCCGGATGTGCAGAGCGGTGTTGCGTATCCCCGGGAGTTTGTCGCCAATTCAACCAACCAGTCAGTGTATGTCATTGGGTCGTACGGACGGAACATCGCGGTGTGCGACATACAGGACGGCGTAAGGATTGACGGCATCATGACCGGACGCGGCACAATGGCACTCGCATACAGCACGACTCAGAACAAGATATACTGCCCTGCTTATTACGATTTCACGGTCGATATCATAGATTGCTCGACGAACGACGTGATAAAGACGATTTCGCTCATGGGGGCACTCACCGATGCCTGCTGGAACAGCACGAATGACAGGGTTTACTGCAGTAACTACAGCATGGGCACCGTTGATGTGATCGATTGCGTCATTGATTCCTTTATTGACAGGATCACGGTCGGCGCGTATCCGCGCGCACTACTTCATAATCCGGTTTCCAACAAGTTATATTGCGCTTACACTGATAACGTGGCGATCATCGACTGCAGCAATGACAGTATCATTGGCACGGTGGCTGTTGGGTCGCCCAACTATTTTCTTGCATTGAATACAACGAACAATAAGGTATATTGCGTGAACCGGAGCAGTACTACGGTTAGCATTATCGACGGCCAGGGCGACACGCTGATCACGACCCTAGCCCTGAATAACTGGCCTGAATGCGTCAGTTACAATCCGGTGATGAACAGGATATATGTCGGACACAGCAGCGGGCAGAATGTCGTGGTCATCGACGGGAACACCAACTCAATCATCGAAACAATCTCGCTTGGGCAGTCTATCTACGGTAGTGCGATCGATACAACTGATAACCGGCTCTTTGTGACATCTTCGAGTGACCAGGTGATCGCGATCGACTGCACAAACAACACGATCATCAGCTATCTGGCCGCGGCGAACTGGCCAATGGGGGCGTTCTGGGAAAGTGAATACAACACGGTATGGATCGGCAATACCGGCGCGAGCAATCTACCCGGTTTCACGGTGCAGGGTTATGCAGCGGATGCCCTGACATCTCTATTCAAGACCGTGGTCGGATACACGCCGTATTCGACAATGCTCGATACGAGCACGAACAAGTTCTATGCGGCAGGCCGCGGTGACGAATTCCTTGCCATTCTTGATATGACAAACCCGGATACTGCGGACATGCTACTGGTGCCTGACGGACCATGGGATGTCTGTGATAACCCCAATGAGAATAAGGTTTACTGCGCCAGCCGCTATGATAACCGGGTCACGATCATCAACGCCACAACCAATGCGATACTCGGTGAGGTGACCACCGGACAGTTTCCGGTCGGACTTGCCTGCAATTCTACAGATAACAAGATATACTCGGTGAATTTTTGGGGCGATAACGTTACCGTGATCAACGGCAACAACAACAATTTTATGGGAAATATCAGAGTCGGAGCCGGTCCGTATGACATATTGTACAATCCCGAAGAAGATAAGATCTATTCGATCGATTACGGCAATAACACGGTTACGGTGATCGATGCCTATGCGGATACGGTCATTGCCACTCTGGCGGTCGGCAACTGGCCATGGTCTGCGGTACACAATTCGATCGACAATAAGGTATACGTTGCCAACTATGCGAGTCATGAAATATCGGTTATCGATGGCGCGGGGAATCATGTCTTATCGACTATCTACATTGCACCGAACGCATACCCCTTTACACTGGCATACAATCCACAGAACAATAAGTTATACAGCGCGAATATTTTCAGCAGCACACTTACGATCATCGATGCGTCGGCCGACACGATCATTAGCACATTCGGCCTGAACGGTGCGCCGTATTCGCTTGCATACAATCCGAACAGCAATGTCATTTACTGTGCTTATGTCAGTACCTGGCAGGATGCGCTGCTGGTGATCGACGGTAATACGAATGCGATCCTGACAAATTTGGTCATTCCCTCGCAGATACAGTCCTATGGCATCGATTCTCCCAGAAATTCACTTGTCTATGATCCTGCGCAGGACATTCTGTATATGAGCCATTACAGTTCGAGTAAGATCACGATGATCGATGGGAGCACCGGTGTTCGCGAGTATTCATCTGCACTGCCGGAGAATAATCTACTGAGCATATCACCGAACCCGGCAAGGGATAGGATAAATATCAGATATGTTGTACCTGATGCTACATACACCATTGAGGATGTGTGCCTGAAGATCTATGATGCCGCAGGAAGGTTGGTTAGCGAAGAAAGGCTTGAATATACGAAGGCCGAGCATTCAGTATCTTTGGCAGGTGTTAATCCCGGCGTGTACTTTGTGGTAGTAAATGATGGAACAAACAGTATGATGAGTAAGTTCATACTATTTAGATAAGCAAAAAAAGGGAGGAGGTGAAATAATGAAAACAGCGATAATCATAGTGAGTATTATAGCCCTGGTGTTGGCCGGTCTTGCGCTATATCTCTTGAGTGTCAACGCGAAAATGCGTGATGAGTTAATGGGGAAGATCAACAATCTTGAGGAACAGGTGAATGTGCTCACAGCCGAGCTCGAAGCGAGGGTCGCCGAGGTCTCACAGGAGAAAGAAGACGAGATTGCCAGGCTCAAGGGTACCTATGAGACGCTCATGGCTGATATGAAAGAGGAGATCGATCAGGGGCAGATAAAGATAACCCAATTGGCCGACCGTCTCTCGGTGAGTATGGTCGATAAAATACTGTTTCCGTCTGGTGAAGCAGAGATCACTCCCGAGGGTCTCAAGGTACTCGATCGCGTGGGTAATGTGCTGAAGAACGCCGAAGGCAAGATCATCAGGGTCGAAGGGCATACTGACAACGTGCCGATACACCCTAATTTGCAGAAGAAATTTCCAACTAACTGGGAACTTTCTACGGCACGTGCGACAAACGTGGTGCGGTTCCTGCAGGAAAAGGTTGGCATCAAAGGAACGCGGCTGCAGGTCATCGGGATGTCAGAATACAGCCCGGTCGCCAGCAATGAAACAGCGACAGGACGGAGTCAGAACCGTAGGATAGAGATAACCTTGCTGCCCGAGCCCGGGCTGTAGTGACGGAAGTACAGTTCGTTGAGCGCGTCAAAGTAAATGAATAGAAGAAAACCTGTTGCGCTCGCGGCCTATGAAAAGCTGGCTGAAAACTATGCTGCTCTGATCGATACCAAACCCCATAATGCTTTTTACGAGCGTCCGGCAACGCTTTCATTATTGCCCAGTGTACGCGGTAAGCGGGTTCTGGATGCGGGCTGCGGTCCGGGTGCATACACGGAGATCCTCCTCAAACGCGGCGCAAAAGTAGTTGGCGTAGATGTCACCCCTGGTAACCTCTTATATACACGACGTTACTTCTTTGTTTAGAGAGTTCTATCGTATGCTCAAGCGCTCCGGTGTACTGGTCTTCTCTGACGGCCATCCCTTCAGGATTGGTGATATATCCTGTGATATTAGTGTGAGATACCCTTGTAGAATATCTGCGTGAGAGAACGTGCGGATTCTGAATGGAATAATCTGTGTTGTAGAGGAAATGCCTTAGAAGGGAGGTATATGAAGTATATAACAATACTTTTAGTGCCGTTTATTCTGCTCGCGCAGATTGAAAGATGGGTTTATGCATACGACGGCAATATGAACCACATGGACATTGCTCAGGCGATGGCATGCGGTCTGGACGGAAATATCTACGCAGTGGGAAGAACCGCTAACTATGGAACAAGTAGTGATTTCATTGTGGTTAGCCTGGATGACAACGGTGATACAAACTGGATTTATATGTACAATCCTGCCAATCTTGAGGATATTGCACTTGCAGTTGACTATGGGCTGGATCATAACATCTACGCAGCAGGCATGATTTCGACTCCTGCAACTTATTCTGATTTCACTGTTCTAAGTCTCACGACCAGTGGTGATACGAACTGGATATACCGGCATGATGGGCCGGGTACTGTTGAAGATTATGATTTGGCGTTAGCGATTACCTATGGGTTCGATGGAAACATCTATGCCGGTGGGACGTCGAAGGCACTTTCATCAGCTGGTGATTTTTTTGTTGTAAGTTTGTCCGCTGCCGGCGATACGAACTGGACCTACCGGCATGGTGGTACCGCGTCCTCGGGCGGTACGACGCCTGCGGACGCGAGAATGATCACGGCGCGCAGGACGTCAGAGCCAGTACCGACAAAATGAACACCAACCGGTTCATCACAATTCCTTCTCGAACAGGTGACCAAGC
>JBFEPB010000097.1:0-5874 GCA_041550295.1 bacterium
GGTTCGACGTTCAAGCCCTTTGTAGCTCTTGCCGCACTTGATTCAAAAATAATATCAGTCGATAAGAGATTCGAACCATGCCTCGGCGAATACAGATTAGGCCGACGTACCTTTAGATGCTGGAAAAAACATGGAAGCCTCGACCTGCATGGCGCAATCGTCAATTCCTGCGACATATATTTCTATCAACTTGGCAGAGCGATAGGCATCGACACGATTGCCGACCGAGCCATTAGAATTGGCTTCGGCAACAAAACCGGCGTTGATCTCATGAATGAGAAGTACGGTATCCTTCCAGACCGCGCGTGGTTCGAGAGGAGATACGGACAGAACTGGACCCAGGGACACGTTTTCAACATCAGCATCGGCCAGGGCGATCTTCTGGTATCTCCGTTGCAGCTAGCTTGTGCGTATACATTATTCGTCAACGGTGGAAGGATCCCGATACCACATGTCATTTCCAAGACTGATACGACGTATTTTGCCACCGACATCTCTCCAGAGGCAGTCGAAATTGTAAGAAAAGCACTGGTCGACGTGGTGCATCACGGAACCGGCACGCTCGCAAGAGTCACCGGTATCGATGTCTGCGGTAAAACCGGAACGAGCCAAAACCCACACGGCGCCGACCATTCTCTCTTTGTCGGTTTCGCGCCAGCAGATAGTGCCCAGATCCTGGTATGCATTGTCGTTGAGAACGCCGGTCATGGTGGAAGCGTGGCTGCTCCGATCGCCGGCAAAATAGTCAGATCGTACCTCAACTCCAGGCATGAACAATCAGCGGCAATATCATCGGTATCAACGGTCGATGATGAAGAAAATTGATCTCGGTATTGTCCTGACCACCGGAGCGCTGTCCTTGCTTGGTATCATGATGATCTATTCAACTGCCGGCCCCGCAATCATGCTGAGGCAGGCTACGTGGCTTGTCGTATCGATCCTGGTGGCTATCATATTTTCCCGAATCTCCCCTCGCATCTGGTTGAACCTGAGTCCGATAATATACTCTCTTTCGATCGTTCTGATCTTCGTAATATTATTCAAGAGCGATGTCTACCCCAGGAGGTGGATCAAATTGGGTGAGTTTTCCATACAACCTTCTGAATTTGCGAAGTTCGCAACCGTGATCATGCTCGCCACCTACCTGTCCACGCGTAAAAAGCTGCAGAGTTTCTCGGATATGGCAGTGCCAATCCTGATCGTTGGCTTGCCTTCGGCACTGATTTTCATGGAACCTGACCTGGGAGCCGCCCAGATCTTCTTGCCCGTATTGATAGTCATGAGCTACTGGGCAGGCATGTCAGGGATAAAGATACTAATCCTCTTCTCGCCCATAATATCCGCAGCCGCAAGCTTTTCGATCTACACTTGGGTCGTATACATGGTGGCCTTGATGGCCTTCCTATATTTCAGAAAACAACTAACCGACCTCGTCTACGGTTTTACCAGTAATTCACTGGTTGGGTTGATCATGCCAGTAATCTGGAATTCCCTCAAACCCTATCAACAGAAGAGAATCATTTCTTTCTTCTCCCCGTGGCTTGATCCCCAGGGCATGTCGTGGCAGATTATACAATCCAAGATCGCGATTGGCTCAGGAGGCCTTTTTGGCAAAGGATTTCTCTCCGGCACTCAAAAGAAACTGGAATTCCTACCCGAACGCCATACCGACTTCATCTTTTCCTGTTTAGGTGAGGAATTCGGCCTGATTGGCATAATCGTTGTCGTTGTACTGTATGTTTACCTGATATATCGACTCCTGGTACTTGCCAAGGAAACGCGCAATCGTTTTTCAAGCATATTGGTCAGCGGCATGATGATATGGATCGCATATCAAACATTCATAAATATCGGTGTAACAATAGGTTTGCTCCCGGTTACCGGGGTCCCGCTTCCATTCATAAGCTATGGTGGCTCTGCCTTACTCGCATGTTATATGGCGATTGGCTTATGCCTTTCCGTATCAAAAGCCAAGAAGGCATACTGATTCAGTCATCTACCAGAGAATAGTGATCACTACTGCATTCAATCATACGACGGTTTTTTCTTGACAAATAATAATAAATCGACTATCATTTACGAAATACATGATTGCGACCGAGAATAACAATACAGATAGCACAAAATATCGAGAGAGAATACACTTCGGTGTACCGAGAAAGATATCTTCCACGGAACCGACAACAACTACGCCGAGAACATGAACACAAGATTAGATCTCAACTACCTTCTCGAACAGCTTGTCCTGCAGGAGGGTTCAGATCTGCATCTCAGACACGGCGAACCACCGCTTTACCGTGTCAACGGCAAGCTCGTGAAAACGGATAACGCGCCGCTTGATGATTGTGGACTGGAAGCTCTTATCCTGAACATAATGACACCGGAGCAGCAGAAGACATTCGCCGAACAACTTGAATACGATATGGCGTATGAAATACCCGGTGTAGCGCGTTTCAGAGTAAATTGCTTCAGGCAAATGAAACATATGGCGGCAGTCATGCGGACGATACCGATCAAGATCAAAACAATCGACGAACTGGGCCTGCCCGCAGTTTTCAAACAAATAGCCCAACTACCGCGTGGACTCGTATTGGTCACCGGGCCTACTGGAAGTGGCAAGTCAACGACTCTTGCTGCAATCATCGAATACATAAACCAGCATTCCCGCAAGCATATCATTACCGTCGAAGATCCAATTGAATTCCAGCATCGCGATAAGAAATCAATCATCGAGCAGCGCGAGGTCGGTATTGATACGCATTCCTACAGTGAGGCGCTGCGCAGGATCATAAGGCAGAATCCTGATATCATCCTCGTCGGTGAGATGCGCGATCTCGAAACCGCGGCAGAGACGATCACGGCCGCGGAAACAGGACATCTCGTGTTCTCGACACTCCACACGATCGACGCGGTACAAACCGTGGATCGGATCATAGATGTTTTTTCTCCGGCGCAGCAACAACAGATCCGGCTTCAGCTCTCAATGACCCTCGAAGCGGTGATCACCGAAACGCTACTCAGTCGAAAGGACAGAGCCGGTCGCGTACCTGCCTTTGAGATTATGGTCTGCACACCGGCAATCAGGAGCGCAATCAGGGAATCCAAGACGCACCAGATCTTCACTGCGATCCAAACCGGCGCGCGCATGGGCATGATAACCATGGACCAATACTTGAAGAATCTCTACCGCGATGGTTTGATCGATCGTGAAGAGGCACTGGCCCATTCGGCGCGACCTGAAGAATTCAATTTTGGGACATAAAAATGCCGCAGATACACGATTTGACGAAAATTCAGACCGAACGGGGCGCCTCAGACCTGATTCTGAAGGTTGGCTCACCGCCGGTCATACGCGTCAATGGAGACCTGGTGAATCTTGAGACGGTACCTTTGACTGCATCGGATATCGAGAATAGTATCTTAGAAATTCTCACAAAGAGCCAACTCGATGAGTTCCAGCGACAAAAAGAGATAGACTTTTCATTCGAAAAGACTGATGGTGGACGCTTCAGAATCAACGTTTTCCGTCAACAGGGCGCCGTCGGTGCGGTACTACGGGCGATATCGTCACACATACCCAAACTTGAGGAACTGGGCTTTCCGCCAATCCTGAAGAACCTGGTCATGCGACCGCGCGGTCTGATCGTGGTCACCGGACCGTCGGGCTGCGGCAAATCAACCACCCAAGCCGCATTGCTCAGCTATCGCAACGAGAACGATCCGTGCCATATCGTGACCGTCGAAGATCCTATCGAATTCATCCACAGGAATGAGAAGGCACTGGTCAGCCAACGGGAAGTCGCGCGGGATACTCACTCGTTCGCGAACGCGTTGAAATTCGTCTTGCGGCAGGATCCTGACGTGATCCTGGTAGGTGAAATGAGGGATCTCGAGACTATCGCACTGGCGATCACGGCTGCGGAAACAGGGCACATCGTCATAACGACCCTGCATACCTCGGATTCGGTATCGACCATTGACCGAATGATAGATGTCTTCCCACCACATCAGCAATCACAGATACGAATGCAGCTTTCGCTAAACCTGCTCTGCGTGATCTCCCAGAACCTGCTCAAGCGTGCCGATAACAACGGCAGGGTCGCGGCCTATGAGATACTCATTGCCACCCCCTCGATCAGAAACTTGATTCGCGAGGCGAAGACACATCAAATAGCTTCAGCGCTGCAGATATCTCAGCAACAAGGAATGATTTCTTTTGACGCCTGTCTGGCAAATCTGGTAAAAAGAAGGATAGTAACAAAAGAGGAGGCACTACCCAAGGCATTGAAGCCCGATACCTTCATCAAAGAAGTGAACTTATTATCCAAAGCATAGTGGCCAAAAAAACATATCTCCATCTTGACAGTCCGATCCAGTACATAAAGGGCGTGGGGCCAAGACGTTCGCTCTATTTTAGCAGGATTGGCGTACAGACGGTACATGATTTGATGCATCTGGTCCCTCGAAGATACATTGATTATTCAACGGTCAGGAGAATCCGCGACATAAGGGTCAATGACGAAGCTACTGTCGTCGGCAGGGTACAATTGGTCGAGGCCCGCCGTACAAGAACGCACATGCATCTGGTGACAGTTCTGCTTGGTGACTCGACCGGTTCGATCGTCCTGAAATGGTTCAATCGTCCGGACCTGAGAAAAAAAATCAGGGTCGGTGAATCATTGCTCGTATCGGGGAAAGTCACCTTTTACCGCGGACATCAATTCATCAACCCATTATACGAGATCATTGGTGAAGAGGAAACAACGCATCAAAAACAGGGAGCTATAATACCTATCTATCCTTTGACCGAGGGATTGAGCATATGGGATATCCGCCGGGCAGTGAGGATAGCAATCGACGAATGCCTCGAGGAAATAAGAGAAACCCTACCCCAACCCCTGATCGACGAGAATAGACTGCTACCGCTCCGCCAGGCCTTGCGGGGTCTGCACTTTCCTGAGGAAACAGCAGAGGCGGCGGCGGCACGTAAACGACTGGTCTACGATGAATTCTTCTTCTTTGAACTGACCCTTGGCCAGCGCAGAATGAAATCACAGAACCGAAAGGGCATCGCCCTCGTAGAGAAAGGAACTCTGACCAAACGGTTTCTACAGGCACTGCCTTTTACACTGACCAGAGGGCAGTATGATGCGGTAAAGAAAATCGCCGATGACATGCGGCAGGCGCGACCGATGAACCGTCTGTTACAGGGTGATGTAGGATCCGGTAAGACGGTCGTTGCTCTGTACGCAATCCTCATCGCAATCGAAAACGGCTATCAGGCAGTCCTCATGGCGCCAACCGAGATCCTGGCAGAACAGCACTACCTTGTCCTCCTGGAGATGCTGGCGAGTATCGGCATAAAACCGTATTTGCTGACCGGGAGCATCAAAGGAAATGAGCGCAGTCAAACCATGGATGATATCACGCATGGTGAGGCCAGGTTTGTACTCGGAACACATGCCTTGATCGAGGAGGATATCGTTTTCAACAATCTGGGTCTGGTGGTCGTTGACGAACAGCATAGATTTGGAGTCATGCAACGTGCCGCACTGGTGAGCAAAGGAGCGAACCCTGATTTCCTCGTACTTTCTGCAACCCCCATTCCCAGGACGCTCGCTTTGACGCTTTATGGCGACCTGGACATCTCTACGATCAAAGAAAAGCCCCCGAGGAGAGGTCAGGTGATAACGAACATAGTGAAAGAAAAGGATAAGAAAACGGCTCTTGGCTTCATAAGGAGCAAATTGCTTTCTGGTCAGCAGGCTTTTGTGATTTGTCCAATAATCGAAAAATCAGAAACGATCGAGCTGAAATCCGTGCAGGAAGTGACTGAAGAGATAACTGAAGCATTCCCGGATTTTTCATCCATGA
>JBFEPB010000098.1:0-5849 GCA_041550295.1 bacterium
GCCAGGTCAAAACCGGTGCTGGTGTTTGCTGCTACTGCCTCTTTACCCGAAGGTGCGGTTCGGACAATATAACCTTTCTTGCTCAGGAATCCGGCGAGCAGGTCTCGCTGTGATTCTTCGTCGTCAACAATAAGGATACGCATATTCCTCTATAACAATTCCTTCCCGCGCATCTCCCTGACCAAATGCCAAGTACCAAGCATAACGGCGCCGAAGCCGAAAAGGACCACGAATATCCTGACCAGAAAATTCAATACCGGAATGAATCCAACAATGAAAAGTATCAATATGCCGATGATGAACGACAGGTAGAGTGATACTGCTCCCTTCTTGAAAAGTTGAACGATCTTCTCTCCGATCACGACCGCAATGAAAATCGAGGAAACATAGAGCAGTACCGAATACATATAAATGGCCAAAAGGCCAAGCGGATACCCCACCAACGTACCGAAAAGTACAATGGCAGCAATCGGAATGACAATCACACCAAGAAAACCCCACCCAAGGGATTTCCATGTTTCCTTAAACAGGGTATCGGCAATTCTACGGACATATTTCTGGAACAAAGCAATAAGAAGAACACCCACGATGATCTTGCTGATCAGAACGACAAACTTGATCGCCGCAACCAGAAATGCCAGCATGGGCGCGAATGCGAAGAAAAACGGTTCGGTACCTTCGGGTTCGATTGCACGTATGGAGACATCCCCTGTGATCGCGGCACCTTCATCGATCTTCGGTTCGTCAGTACTCGTCAGGTCAAGATCACCCGAGATCACGGCGGTCGATTCAATGTGAGTCTTGTCTGCCTTGATTTTTACCTTACCGCTCTTGCCAGCCATAGTGAATTTCCGAACGCCACCCTTTATCGAACCAAGGATTTCGCCGCGAACCATGAAATTACCACCGTACACACGGACGTCCTTACCTACCCGTGCATTCTTATCTATGTCCAGCGTGCCACCCGCCAGTATGAGATTCTTGGAAACATTCCCAGAAACAAAGAGATTGCTGCCCGCTGCCCATACTGTCTGCACGCTCTTTGCGCCGATGTTGGAGCTCGCGGCGCCAATAACGAGCAAACCCCCGATATCGCCGGAGACATTAACCGTCTGTGCAAAAGCACAGACGTTACCGGTCACTGTCCCTTTAACGTCGATGACGTTGCCAAAAGCGACCAAGTCGTCATCTATTATCTGATCAGCCGCGACTTCAACCGTCTGATCGCGCATGATCACCAAAGCGTACGCAGGAGATATCAATACAGCAGCGACAAACACACAAAGAAAGCAGTTCATACACTTCATGCTCACCTCCTAAAATTCCGTTTACGGTTACGAAGCCCGTATCGTCTGCCGGGCTTCTGCTACTATTTACATTGTATCCAATACAGGTCCGAAATCAACAGCCACCTTTCTACCATGGGCAAACAGAAATTAAGAAGTTGAGAAATCAAGAGGCATAGAAGCTTGGCAGCTGAGAAACGGAGAAAGACAAGAAGCTCAGAGCTTGAGAAGGTAAGAAGCTGAGAAGCCCTGCGCTGCGAAACGGAGAAACGGAGAAGCGACGTTACTGACGATATTAACGCTCGTAACGATCATAACGCTTATTATTGGTTTCGAGTTCCGTATTCAGATATTCGGATTTAGGATTTTACCTGCAAATGGGCGCGGATTCTATTCGAACCTCAAGTGCAGGTCCTTTACCTGCTCAGGCGAGACAACGTCCGGAATACCTTCAAGCAACCCCTGTGCGGTCGTTGTTTTCGGAAAGGCAATAACGTCCCTCAGTGAACTCAATCCGGCAAGGATCATGACGATACGATCAATCCCGGGGGCGATCCCTCCGTGCGGGGGCGCGCCGTACTCAAGCGCATCGAGTAACATCGTATACTTGGCCGGATCCATTCCAGCGATTGCAAATAACCTTTCCTGTAGTTTACGATCATGATTCCGTATGCTGCCCGACGCAAGCTCATTACCATTACACACCAGATCGTACAGACGGCCATGTACGCGCAGCGGGTCAGAATCGAGGTATTGGATGTCGTCTGATTTTGGCTGGGTGAAAATGTGATGACTGGCAACGATCCTGCCGGTTTTTTCATCAAGTTCGAATATCGGAAAATCAGTCACCCACAAAAACCTGAAACCCTTGTCATATAAATCGAGTCCTGAAGCGAGTTCTGTTCTCAGCTGACCAAGAAACTTGAATACCTGCTGATCACCGGCTGCCACGATGAGCAAATTCTCCTTTTTCAGCCGCATCTTCTCGATTATTTGCCGGTCAATTAACTTGCCGATACTGCCGGTGCACGTTTCGCCGATCTTCGACCAGAATATGCCGCTGAGGCCAGCAGCCTTCGCACTCTCGTTCATCGTATCGAGCCTCTTGCGGGATATCTTGCTCCCGACTTCAATAACCAGACCACGGATCTCTTTTTTCCCATCGAATGGTGCAAATCCGCTACCCCTGAAAATATCGCGCAGATCGACGATCTCCATACCAAAACGCAAGTCCGGCTTGTCACTACCATAGCGCTCTATCGCAGTCGCGTACGTCATCCGATTGAATGGCGTCGCAAGATCCTGCCCCATGACGACTTCGAAAATATGCCTGAACATTCCCTCGGCAATTGCGAAGACATCGTTCTCATCGACAAATGACATCTCAATGTCGATTTGCGTATGTTCTGGCTGCCGGTCATGTCTCGGATCTTCATCGCGCATGCACCGCGCGATCTGGTAATATCGCTCGAAACCAGCGATCATCAATAGCTGCTTATACATCTGCGGTGACTGGGCGAGCGCGTAAAATTTCTCAGGATACAATCTTGAAGGAACAAGATAATCCCTTGCTCCCTCAGGCATGCTACGAGTCAGGATCGGCGTCTCAACCTCGATAAAATCATGCCGGTTCAAATATTCACGCATTGCCGTAATGACCCGGTGCCGGAACATTATGTTGCATTGCATTGGTGCTCTTCGCAAATCGAGATACCGATAGCGCAAGCGCAATTCCTCACTGGCCTTGACCTCGGTCTCAACGACAAAAGGTGGAACCTTTGATTTGTTGAGTATTTCCAGTTTTCTGACCGCCAACTCAACGTCGCCGGTTGCCATTTTAGGGTTCTTTTGATCGGCTGGACGTTCCTCAACCTGACCGCCGGCACTTACGCAGTCCTGCAACCTAAGCTCGGTAGCATGAGGAAGCTTAGCTTCCATCACAAGCTGCAGCACACCGGTCCGGTCCCTCAGGTCCACGAAGATCATGCCGCCCAGATTCCTTATCCGGTCCACCCAGCCGTAGACAGTGACATTCTTGCCTATCTTGTCTTTCTGGACCTGATTATTGAATATCTCTTTGATCGTCTACCTCTATGTTTTTTCGCCCTCAATAACGATCTGCGAAAAATCGGCAAACCTCAAGAAAAGCTCATTGATTGCATTGACGAGTGCCAGGCGATTCGCTCTCAGTTTCTTTTCCTCGCACATCACCAGAACATCATCGAAAAATTTGTCGATAATCGGCCTCATTTCGAGAAGTAATTTGAGAACCTCCGGGTAGTTCTTGTTTTGGATCATAACCTCGAGCTGCGGTCCAACCTTGTCGCGCATCCGTATAAGAGCCTTCTCGGCCGGGTCCCTGATAAGCTCAATCTCAGGCGTTGAGGATATCTGAACATTCTTCAAGATGTTCCTCACCCGCTTCTGACCGATCACCAGCTTCACAAACTCAGGGCTGTTCCTGAATGATTTGAGGGCTTCGCAACGCTTCTTCGCATCGGCTACATCTCCATCCCAGGTCGCCAGTACGGCCTTTGTTTCATCATAGCGAAAACCTTTTTCCTGCAGATAACGCGTCAACCTTTCAACAAAAAAATCAGCAAGAACATGATCTTCGATGTTCTTGTTGTACATTCTCAGCATTCTCTGGATCAACGAATCGAGCGGCAGGTGAATCTCATATTCATCAATGAGCTGAATCACGCCGTATCCATTTCTCCTCGCGGCAAGCGGATCATTGGAGCCGCTCGGTCTGTTACCGCTCAAGAATGCTCCAACAATATTGTCCATTTTATCTGCAATCGCGAGCAAAGCTCCGTTTAAGGTCTTCGGTAACACATCACCAATATATCTCGGCAGATAGTGCTCGCTGATTGCCCGGGCCACAGGTTCACCCTCACCACTGGCCGCCGCGTAATAGCCGCCCATTACTCCCTGCAGTGACGTGAATTCCTTTTCCCTCACCATCTCGGACAAAAGGTCAGCCTTGCACAACGACGCTGCCCGTTTCAACACATCCATTTCTACACCAGGAACCTTACTGAATTCTTCGACAAAACGCTGCAGCCGCACTGCCTTGTCGTGGAGCGTACCCAGATCCTGTAGCCATAACATGTCCTTTGTCTGATCAAGCATGCTCTGCATCCCTGACTTCATATCGTTCCGGTAAAAGAACAAGGCGTCGTACAAACGAGATTCCATAACCCGTTCATAGCCTGTCTTAACGTTTTGCAGCGCTTTTTTCTTAGCGCTGAATACATATACATACTTGTTTGTGTCTCGCAGCCAGATGACATTTCCATGAGCACGGAGCACGGTCATCAGGACCTCCTGAGGAAGCGCCAGATACTGTGCATCAAACTCACCGCCCACGACTTCGGGATACTCGGTCGTGCAATTTATCTCATCGATCATATCACTGCTATACACGGGTTTCCCCTTCGCCTTTTCGGCCGCCTGCTTTATTCTCGTGATTATGATTTTCTTACGTTCATGAGGGTCTACGATAACACCGCCATGCCGGAGGAAATTCATATATTCACGGGGTTTCTCGAGCCTTATCGGTTTGAAGGAAAAGTGTTGATTTGGCCATGAATAGCGATTTGCCTGAACCCCAGCATACTCAAAACGCAGTGGTTTGCGGTCCAGCAGCGCCACGATCCAACGTATGGGCCGAGGAAAACGCACCCTTTTTTCATTCCAGACCATGGTTTTCGGAAATTCCAGGCTTGAAATAATGGATGGCACATTATTGCGCAGAATGGCTTCAGTGGATACCCCGGCAATTTCCTTCCTCCCGTAAACATAATCCCCTCTTTTCGTACGCTTGCTTATGATTTCACTAGGTTTCAGGCTATTCGATCTCATGAAACCGGTCAATTTGTCCGTGGGTTTACCCTTCGCATCATAGGCAAAGCGTTTGGGCGGCCCCGGGATCTCGATTATCTGTGGCTTCTGTCTTCTGCTCAGACCCAGAATTAGCGTGCCCATCCTGCGTGGTGTGTATAAGGTACGTATTGAACGATAGAATATCTTCTTCTCTTTGAGCAGCACCTCGATCTTCTCGGTAAGATCCTCGGCCGCTGATCCTAGAAGGTGCGGCGGAAATTCTTCAAAGCCGATTTCCAGAAGGAAATCAATCATTTGAAAGGTTCGTTTGCTCATGGTCGTTGCTCAAATACAACGCGGCGGCTTTGTTGGCAAGCGCCCGGACGCGGCCGATATACTTTGCCCGCTCCGAAATACTGATCAAACCGCGTGCTTCCAAAAGGTTGAACAGATGAGAACATTTTATCGTGTAATCGTAGCCCGGATACACAAGGCCTTCTTCGAACAATCTACTAGCCTCTCTTTCGCACGTGTTGAACAGCGACGAAAGGGTATCTGCCGGTGCCGATTCAAAGTTGTACCTTGAGTACTCTATCTCGTTCTGTCGGTAAACATCACCCCAGGTGAGGACGCCATTCCACTTTATGTCAAAAACTGACGGAACACCCTGAAGGATCATTGTCAGTCGTTCGAGTCCGTAAGTTATTTCAGCTGGTATGACCTGCAGATCCACAC
>JBFEPB010000099.1:0-5822 GCA_041550295.1 bacterium
AATGAACACGTGTGGAGGACGGGTTTGGGCTGAGATTTCACTTGATCGACTCAAAAGCAACTATGGGCTCGTAAGAGAATCAGCAGGTGGCGCTAGGATAATGGCGGCGATCAAAGCCGATGCCTACGGCCATGGCGCAATCGAGGTTGCACGCGTACTTGAATCAGAAGGGATATACATGCTCGGCGTGGCCGGTGTGGAAGAAGGAATTGAGCTCAGGGACGCTGGAATAAAGACCAAGATCCTCGTTTTGAGCCCTATTCTATACAATCAAATCGATGCAGTGCTTGAATATGATATCATTCCGACGATCTCCGAACTAGGGTTTTTCAAAGTTTACGACAAGAAATTAAGGGAACGTGCAACGCCGGGATTCGTGCATGTGGAAATTGATACTGGCATGACCAGGACGGGATTTCCAGTTGACCAGGCAGCGGCTGCGCTGGCAACGATCAGCGCCTCGCCTCGTGTAGTGATCGACGGGGTATTCTCGCACTTTCCTCTGGCCGATGCCGATGGCGCTTTTACCCAGAAGCAGATTGCCAGATTCAATGACCTCATCGATAATCTTAAATCAAGAGGACTGAGTTTCAACTCCATTCATATCGCCAATTCCTCTGGTATTTTTAGATGGCCTGCTTCTCACTATGATCTAGTTCGTCCGGGCATTGCTTTATACGGTCTGAGATCGTCACCGAACATCACTTATTCGGGTGACTTCAGGCCGGTGATGGAGCTTAAATCACGGGTCGTGAATGTTCGTGTCGTTGACGCGGGCACCCCAGTCAGCTACGGCCACACGTATCGAACTAAGAGAGAGAGTACGATTGCGACTGTCAGTGTCGGCTATGGTGACGGATATCCACGTTTGCTTTCAAATAGGGGTGAAGTCTTGATTCGTTCCAACAGAGCATCAATTGTCGGCACCGTGTGTATGGATCTTATAATGGTAGATGTGACAGATATGCCCGGGGTCGAGGTCGGTGACATCGTGACCCTGTTTGGTGAAGATGGCGATGAAGAGATCACGGCGGAAGAATGCGCGATGAAAGCCGACACGATCGTGTACGAAATCACGTCAGGTATCGGCCCGCGGGTTGCGAGGGTATTCAAACTCAATGACCAGATTATCAAGATCAGAACATTGCTGGGAAGATGGGGGAATGGTGGATGTTAGTGTAAAGCTGAAAAACAACAGGGGCTCGGTCGAATGGCCTTTGTCCCCTGGTAACGATGTATTTCATTTGAAAAGTTTGTGTCTTAATAGAATTTCTCAGAGAGGATAAGGAGGAAGGCATGAAGAAATTGTTGATACTGCTGGTATTTGTCTCGGTATTCGCCCAGGAAACAACTCATGCGGTGAAGACAGGTGATACGCTCTGGGATATCGCCGGATTCTACTATCAGAATCCTTTTCTGTGGCCGTACGTCTGGCGCGCGAATTTAACGAAAATCGCCGATCCACACTGGATCTACCCGGAGCAGCTTTTTGTAATACCGCCTTCACCTGAAGAAGCGATATCAGAAGTACCCGAGGAAATTCCAGTGTACGTGCCCGAAGAGGAATTGATGATGATACAACCGACAGAACCATCAACCGAGGTTTTTTCGGTTGTCGAAGCGGAAAGAAGAGTGTTCAGTGAACAATTGATCCATCGCGCCGGGTTCATAGTTGAACAAGATATGCCTTATTGGGGCAAGATAATTGGTGCTGAGCAAATCAATGAAAAGGCGCTTTCCTCGTATAAGGTTATCTATGTCGATCGCGCTGAAAATGTTAACATCGATGATGAATTGACAATATACCGCCCCGGCAAAGTAATAACCCACCCGAAAACAGGCAAGAGACTGGGAAAAGAAGTCATTGTATTGGGTAAGGCTGTTGTTGAAGCAGTCGGCGACGAAGGTTCACGATGCAAGATCATGGCTTCTTACGATATCATACAAAGGGGCGATCTTGTTACGCCATACGAACCTGTGCTGGCACCCGAGAAGGTTGAGTTGATACCCACTGAAAAGGAGATAGAGGGTTATATTGTTGAGGTGAAGAGTAGCCAAAAAATGGCACCACCGCATGTATTCGCGTATCTTGACCAGGGAGAGAATGCCGGTATTGCCGTCGGTGATATCTTTAATATCTACCAGGAGCGCGTGGTCAGTGGCAAGAAGATGCCTGATTTCGATATCGGCC
Organism: bacterium; assembly: GCA_041550295.1. GTDB lineage: Bacteria > Hydrothermota > Tepidihabitantia > SM23-42 > SM23-42 > SM23-42. The sequence goes on from JBFEPB010000099.1 coordinate 2,192, forward strand.
GAGTGCAGGTCATTAGTGTGTTCAGTGAGGCATCGATCGGGTTGATATTGGCAGGTCGGGAGCCCGTTGCGATCAAACGAGGCGAAAAATGCCGGCTCGTGTCGGAGGCCAGGTGAAGGAGAAGGATGTACTAAGTCAAGTATATCTTTTTCGCGAGCTCACTCCCGGAGAGATGGAGCGGGTGCTCACGATTTCGAAAGAGAAGAAAGTCAAGAAAAACGAAATCATCTTCAGGGAAGGAGACATCGGTGATGCATTTTACTTGATCGTTACGGGCAGCGTGCGAATATCAACGATGGTGCCCGGCGTTGGTGAAGAAGCATTGACTATCTTGAAGGAGGGCGAATACTTTGGTGAAATGGCTCTGATCGACGATGCGCCGCGCTCAGCTTCTGCGATTGCTAATGATGATACAATGCTACTTTGTATCGGCAAGGATGAGTTCCGTAAGTTGCTGGAACGCCAGACCGACATCGCGTACAAGTTACTTTGGATCTTCACCAAGACGCTTTCCGCACGCCTGAGAAAAACAGATGAGCAATTGAAGAGCATTTTTTCCATTGCCAAAACTTTTTAGATGTTCTACAGCGTAGTTTTGTCATAGGAAAGATCGGGAGGAAAAATGGGGAGCGTGCTGCTTGCGGTGCTGGGTCTGTCCCTGATCATAGAGCGGGCGACCGAGAAGATGCTCTACGTTATGCCTGCCCGGCATAGAAAGTTGTACGCGTGGCTGATCAGCACGGTGTTAGGATTGTTGATAAGCTTTGTTTTCCGCTTTGGTCTGATGAGTGAGTTAGGTCTTACGGTTAGCTCGAGGATCGCGGCCTGGCTTGATTATTTTATCACCGGTATTTTGCTGGCCGCCGGTAGCGAACCTATTCATTCGCTCGTCGATGTGCTTGCCGCAAAAAAAGAAGAATTGCAGAAGAGAGTGAAGAGTGTTTGATATATTCGGGACGAAGGATCCTGAGAGAGCTCTGCAGAAGGCACGCGAGTATATCAGTGAGGACAGAACGGACGCGGCGATCAAGGTTCTCGAAGAAAACCTGATCGATGACAGTGAATCCTTTGATCTCTTTTTGGTACTTTCCCGCCTTTACTATGATGTAGAGGAACGCGGCCGTGCTGTTGATTTGCTGCGCAGAATACAAAGGATAGCACCCTCAAGAACTGACGAAGTCACCGCTCAGCTTTCTGAATTATTCTACCGCCACACCTCTATCGATGCTGGCGAACTCCTCATTCACTTGTATAACGCGCAGCAGAGGTATGAAGAGATCAGCAAGATCGTACTGGCACTTGGCGAGCACGAAAGAAACCTGCTGGTCACGAAGTACGAAAAGATACGCCAGACTATGGAGACCAAGGACGTACTCCTGAAAAATGATTTTGACAACATTGTTATTCTTTCTTCGCTGAAATTCTTCACCGGCAGTAGTGAGGACGCGGTTGCTGTGACCGAACCGCTCATGACCACCGACGTTTTCAAGAAACCTTTGCTTAATTGGGGACGTGTCATTGGCAGGGAGCGTTACAGTGATCCTCACGCAGCGTTATTGCTTCTGAAATTGCACCTCGCGAACGAAGATTATGATGGCGCTCTTGCTCAGGCCCAGCGTGTATTCGATAAGTTCCCGGAGGTTTCCGACGCGCTGATCGATGTCCTGAATTCGACCAAGCCGCCGCCAGCCCTTCAATCCAAATATACACAAATGCTGACTGATCTGTATATCACGCAGGGTGATCTGGATACTTCTATTGAACAGCTGCAGAAGGTTCTTAAAGGGGAATCCAAGGACATAGATTCAGTAATAAAAGATTTGAGAAGATTGCAGGTTGTTAATCCAACAGACCTGAAGATTCTGTACACGCTCGCTGATGCTTACCTGCATGCAAAGAGAGTTCCTCTCGCGGTCAGTGAACTGGATAAGGTAATCGATATCGACGAAGGGCAGTACGAAGAAGTACTGAAGCGGTACAAGCAGGCCTTTGAGATGAAGAAGAACGATCCGATTGTCATTCAGGGTCTTGTGAATCTATATGTGAAAAACGACAACGTGGCAACCGCAGTTGATGTCGTTGAATCGGTGTATAAGTTGGACCCAGGTCTGGCTGGTGAATGTATCATGAACCTGAACACAATACTGGAAAAGGATGTTGAGAATATCAAGGCGCTTTACTTGATCGGTCAGTGCTATGCCCGTAAGGGCGACCGCGACAGTGCTCTGCTTATCTTTCAGAAGTTGATGGATCAGAAGCAATATGCATTCGTTAACGAGGCAGCGACCCAAATCAGTGCGGCATTTCCAGGCGATGTCGAGTATGTGAACCTTAGGGCAAACAGCCTTGTCATGCTGGGTAAACCCGAAGAAGCGATGCAGGTGCTCAGTGATTACCTCGAGGCCGAGCCAGATCAGCTGGTTCGCCTGTTTCCGTCTTTTGATCTCGTTGTAAGCAGGAACCCCCAGCTCTTTGTCAGCATCGAACCCCTTTACAAAAAATACATGAAAGCGGATCCGTTTGTCGCTGAATTGGCCCTGGCAAGGGCATATGCATATATCGGATCATACAAGAAATCGGTCAACAGTTTTGAGAAATGCCTGAAGTCTAAGGACGATAGAGAAATCACAAAGCGGGCCCTCATTGAAGTAATAAAGGATCGACCGAAGGCCGTTCCCCTGCTGCTCGCTGCCGCCCGAGTGTTCATCAGCGAGGGCGAGATGGAGATCGCCACGCAGTTCTTTAAGACGGCACAATCGGTAAATCCCCAGGCGTTTTTCGAGATCATAAATGAATTCTATGACGCCATAAAGTCCTTCCCCAAAGATCGTGAAGCCAGGACCCTGTTAGTTGATACATTCTTCAGTCGGGGCATGTGGGATAGGGTGATTGAGGAATCACGTCGTGCGATCGAGGTATTCGCCAAGGACGCCCATTATTTTAATCTTAGACTCGGCCAGGCTCTGGTTGAGGTGGGTAAGTTGAGTGAGGCGGTTAGACCTTTGATGATTTCGCTGGATGGCGATACAGACTATTCGAACGAAGTCATCGAGTGTCTGAACAGCATTCTCAAAACCGATAGAAGTAATGTACCGGCGCATTTTGCTCGCGGCCGCGCATTGAACCGCGCAGGTTACATCGAAGAAGCAGTTGATGAATACCTGCTGACGGCGAAGATCTTGCCGACGCGTTCCGGGCATGTTCTCGCTGAATTGAAATCCATGGCGTCAAGCGTGATGGCCCATCCTAAGATTATGTTCGCCCTCGGCACCATCGAATTGAACCTCAACAAGCACGAGGATGCTACACATGATCTCATGAAGGCTTGTGAGCTTGATGCCAGCTATATACGTAAGGTAATTCCACTCCTCGAACGACTGCAGAAGGATATCACGAGCCCGCTGCTGAGTTTTTCACTGGGCAAGCTGTATTATCAGACTGGCCTCAAGGGTTCAGCGGTCGAATTTCTGATGGAGGCCTACACGTTAGATAAAACGTATCGGGAACAGGTCATTGCTGAGATGAAGAGGTCATGTGCGGAAAACCCTGAAGACATCGAGTGTCGCAAAAAACTGGCTGAGATTTATTTAAACTATCATAACTGGGAAGATACTCTCATGTTGTTTGATGA
>JBFEPB010000100.1:0-5799 GCA_041550295.1 bacterium
CCTTCCATTACGATAATCAATCGACTTGTGAAAGACGGTGCTGCAGTCAAGGCGTATGATCCAGTATCGATGGAACGAGCTAAGAAGATTATGCCGGATATTGAGTACTGCAACGATGCTTATGATGTGGCAAAGGGTGTTGATGCTATAATACTTGTGACCGAATGGGATGAATTCGCGAAATTAGATCTGCAAAAGATGAAAAAGAACATGCGCCAACCTGTATTTGTTGATGGGCGCAATGTGTTTGAACCCGGAACAATGAGAGAAATGGGATTCATCTACTGTGGAATAGGCCGATGAGAATTCTCATAACTGGCGGCGCGGGCTTTATCGGATCACATTTAGTAGATCATTTTGTCAATGCTGGGGCAGACGTAGTCGTTGTTGATAATCTGATCACGGGGAGTGAGCAGAACATCACAGAACATCTTAAGGCGGGCAATATCACGCTGCTCAAAGAAGACGTATGTTACGTCAGAGAAGTAGCTGGTGATATTGATATTATCTTGCACCTCGCGTCGCCGGCGAGTCCGTTTGACTATCTTAGATATCCGATAGAAACCATGCGTACCGCATCCTTGGGTACGTTCAATCTGCTTGAGATCGCCAGAAAGAAGGGTGCGAAGTTCATGCTTGCCTCAACGAGCGAGGTGTACGGTGATCCAGAGCAACATCCGCAGAAGGAAGACTACTGGGGTAATGTTAACCCTGTGGGACCGAGGGCCGTATATGACGAAGGAAAGAGATTCGCTGAGGCCTTGACTACTGCATATAACCGTGAGTATAAGGTGGATATCGCAATCGTGAGGATATTCAACACATATGGTGAGAGGATGAGGGAAGAAGACGGCAGGGTGATCCCGACTTTTATCACTCAGGCGCTGAGGAATGAACCACTCACGATTTTTGGTGACGGTAAGCAGACGAGAAGTTTCTGTTACATTAGCGATATGGTCGATGGTATCGCAAGGGCCGTCAAGTCGGGATGCGTACAGCCAGTTAACATTGGTAATCCTAAGGAGTATACTATGCTTGAAGTCGCTGATATTGTAAGAAAGTTGTGCCGCAGCAATTCTGGTCTGAAATTCCTGCCGCTACCTGAAAACGATCCCAAGAAAAGAAAGCCTGACATAGGTCGAGCAAAAGAAATACTCGGTTGGGCGCCGGGGGTAGATCTGGACACGGGACTGATTCGCCTCATTGAATGGTTTAGGGGGAAAGATGATTGAATGGCTGCAGCAGAATGGCATTAGGATTGCCATTATTGTTATATTAGGGTTTGTTTTTTGGCTGATGCTAAAGCGTATCGTGCCGCGGCTTATCACTCGAACGATCAAGCTAAGAATGAAGGGTAGATCAGACTTCATCGTGGAGAACAGATCTAAGACGATCTCCCATGTCATCACGAACACGTGCGGTGCGGTAATTGGTATTATAGTGCTTTTCACAATACTGGGGCAGGTAGGCGTCAATATTGGCCCAGCCCTGGCGAGTCTGGGCATTGTCGGTCTCGCGATCAGCTTCGGGGCGCAGAGTTTTATCAAGGATATCATCAATGGCCTCTTCATTTTGCTGGAAAACCAGTATGATATTGGCGATGTGGTAAAGGTAAGCGGCATATCCGGATTAGTGGAGGAGATCAATTTGAGAAGAACCGTTTTGCGAGATCTTGACGGTGTTGTTCACTACATCCCCAATAGCGAGATAAGTACGGCAAGCAATTTTACAAGAGAATATTCGCGTGTGAATATGAATATCTCTGTGGCCTATAGTGAGGACCTCGACCAGGTTATTGAGGTGATAAATCGCGTATGTAAGAAGATGGCCGAGGAGCCAGAATGGAAAAACAAGATCCTTAAGGTGCCGCAGGTACTGCGGGTAGATAACTTAGGTGATTCTGGCATCGAGATAAAGATTCTTGGCGATACGAGACCTATCATGCAGTGGGAGGTGACGGGTGAACTACGTAAGCGCATAAAGAACGAGTTTGACAGGCAGGGCATTGAGATACCTTGGCCACACATGAAGGTATATTTTGGCAATAAAAAAGTCGAGGATTAAGTCTATTGACATAATTCAAATCACTCATATAATCTACTTAGGATAATTTTGGGAGGCTGATATGCGGAAATTTGTCCTGGCTCTTGTGCTGATAATACTGTTGTTTTTTTCATGCGCAAGAAAAGAAGACGAATTCACAGGTGAAAAGGGAGGGACTTTAACGATTGGCATCATGGACATGCCGACGCGTATCAGCCCACTTGAGCCCTCTCTTTTCTCAAGGAACGATATCCTGAGTTTGCTTTTCCTTCCGCTGCATAAGATCGATCGCCTTACCGGCAAGATGATCCCGGTGCTGGCCGAATCGTGGGAGTTTTCCGAAGACCTCAAATCTATCACCTACTACCTGAGGAAGGATGTGGAATGGTGGGATGGCAAGCCGGTTACTGCACATGATGTACTTTATACCTACGAACAGATGCGTGACCCTGCGAATGATTATCCTAACATAAGTGCGCTACGTTTCATCAACAGCGTTGTATTGCTGAACGATTATGCAGTTAGGTTCACGTTTGACAAGGTCTATGCAGATATTTTGACCGATTCTGACATAATGCCAGTGCCCGAACATGCAAATGAAATAAGTAAAGGAGATTTTGGGTCAGCTCCGCTCGGCAACGGTCCGTACAAGATAAAAGAATGGGTTCCCGGATCCGACATTATTCTCGCTGCGAATGATGATTACTATCGTGGCCGACCGCCCCTGGATGAAATCTATATCAGACAGTACAGGGACATTCGGGACATGATGGATGATTTTGGAGACGGCGCTCTGGAGATGATCTTGGGAATAACACCCGATGTTGCAGAGTCGTTGAAAGGCAACGAGAATGTCAGTGTATACTCAGAGCCCGGTAATTCCTATCTGTATATAGGCTGGAATTTGGTGCATCCACTTCTTGCCGACAAAGAGGTGCGCCGGGTATTAGCCATGGCAATTGACAGACAGCGGATACTACGCGAAGTCTATGGAGGGATGGGTGAGATCTCACTGGGCCCTTTGCCTTCGGGATCGTGGGCATACAATGCTAGCATAGAGCCCATCCCGCATGACGCTGACAGGGCGAGTTCTTTGCTGCGAGATCAAGGATTTGCAGACTACAATCGGAACGGCATTATCGATCGGGACCGACTTGATTTTACAATCAGGATCATCACCAATTCTGAGAACCCCGACCGTATCGCTATCCTGCGCTATGTAGCGGATGATCTGCAGAGAATTGGGATAAGGGTTGTACGCCAGACCCTTAATGCAGGAGATTTTGTGGCTGCCTTGATGAATGGTGATTTTGATGGTTTCATCATGGGTTGGCGTGTCGTCGAGAAGATTGATCCAGCTCCGTATTGGCATTCTAAAGGTCGATACAACTTGGTTTCCTATGAAAATCTGCAGGTTGATTCCCTGATAGATTTGGGTGTTTCAATGTTGGATCGGAAGAGGGCAAGGGTCGTATGGAATGAATTCCAGAGAATCGTGTACGAGGAGCAACCATATGCTTTTCTTGTCGTACCTGACAATATCTCTGCAGCCCATAAGCGTGTGAGAGGTCTTGAAGGACAAGTGAGTGTGGTGGAGGCGACGGACTATTGGATACCAGAAGCTGAACGTCGCGTGAGCCTTGTTGCCGTGGTACCGGCGATCGAAACATCACCACGTGGTACGCAAGTGATCCCTACGCAGCCGAGCATTGTTGGGACAACAAGTACCAGTGAGCAAGAACCAGCCGTGGTTACGGCTCCAGAGCAGCTTCTTGAGGCAGCAGCGCAGAGTGATACGATCGCTGTCGATACTGTCTCCGAATCTGTTATCGCGGCGCTGCCACCTGAGCCGCCTAAACCCTCGGTCATTACCAGAGCCGAGCCGGTCAGACGCGTACAACCCAAATATCCAGCAGCAGCGCTTGAATTTGAAGCGACCGGCACAATTGTTGTTCGCGTACTGGTCGGAGTGGACGGGTTGGTAAAAGAGGCAGTAGTGTTGAAGAGTTTTGGCAATCCTGCGTGTGAACAGGCGGCACTGGATGCAGCGCGTCAATGGGAGTTTGATCCGGCGACAAAAGATGGTGCGCCGTTTGAGCAGCGCGTTTCTATTCCTTTTACTTTTGCTCCACAATAACCGCATTGGGGTCTCTACTCTATCTTTTGTGATTTGATATTTTGCCCTCCGGTAGAGACCCCGCACTTACAGATGGCTAATGGTCGTTAGTCTGAGGGGCTGGAATTCGATTTACGGTTGTCGGTTTTCAGCTTCGATTGACGACACCGCACGCCGTTCTCCGAGTCGTCTCTGAAGACATGCTGCGCTGGCAAAACGGTGAACCGGAGCCTCGGAGAAAGGGAGAGCAAGACGTTATTAACGATCTAAACGTTTTTTGTATCGAGTATCAAGTGTCAACGTTCAAACGATCTTAACGTTCTATACATGCTCTTGTATCCAGCATCCCAAACTCAACCCAACATCCATGCGTTAAGGTTGGGATTTCGAAATATGAGTATGATTTCCGGTTCTGTCTATCTCGGCTTCAGTATCCCTAGCGGGAGGATCATCTCCTCAGTGGAGATGCCGCCGTGCTGGAATGTATTCTTGAATTCTCTTTCGTATTCGGTAGGCTTTGTCGGATATATGAAATAATAGTCTTCTTTCGCGATAGCAAAGCGAACCGAAGGATCCTCGCTCGGCAGCGAGATGTCCCCGGGGTTGTTTAGAAGCAATGCGTTCTTCTTATCCACGCGCAAAGCAGGACCATATTTGTAGCGGAGGTTAGGCGAAATCTCGCGCCCACCATAGATGATTGTCGGTCTACGCACACGTATGAAGCCATGGTCGGTTGTCAGTATTATGCGACGGTTGTTTACCAACAGGTTCTTGAAGAGTTCAAATATCGGGGACATCGGAAACCAGTAGACCAGGATGTTCAGCAGCACTCGTTCGTCATCGAGTATGCCCTTCATGTCACCGCGGCCGGGAATTGAGTGGATCAACATGTCAAAGAAATTTATGACGATGATGACTATTTCTGTTGATTCTCCTTTGATCTTGTCGATATTTTTCTCGATCTCGGTTATGGATGATAACTTGTAGAAAGAGAAATTGATGCGGAGGTTATGGCGTCTTAGTAGTTCGCTGAAAAGATCCCTTTCGTATCGATTTTGTCCTTTTTCGTCATATGTCCAGTATTGAGGGTAATTCTGTACTATTTCCAGGGGCAGGAGCCCGGCGAATATTGCGTTCCTGGAATAAGGTGTGGCTGTCGGAAGCAGTGAGTAGTAGTACTCATTATTAATTTCGTAGTAATCCTTAAGAAATGGCATCAGTTTCAAATACTGATCCAGACGCATAGAGTCAAAAATCACGAAGTAAATTGGACCATCGCTTAGTTTCGGGAAAACAAAGTGGGAGAATACTTGGTGAGAGAGGATAGGGCCCTTGCCTTTGACAAAACCAGGATACTGATTTCCTATGTATTTGGCAAAACCGGCGTTGCCCTCGCGTTTTTTCTCTTCATGTATCATTTTCAATTCTTTGTTGCCGAACTCCAGAAGGCGCGTGTCCCACGACACGATGTTTCTGTAATATTCGATCCACTCATTGTGATTTGTTGGTTCAATCATAGTTCGTAATTGGGTCGAATACTCCTCCGCCATTTTTTCTTCGATTATTACGCGGCGTTTGAGAGTTCGGTTCAGTACCGAAAGCAATTGGTTGAAGCTGAATGGTTTGGTTATGTAATCATC
>JBFEPB010000101.1:0-5792 GCA_041550295.1 bacterium
CACAGTATTCCTGCCCATACCTTTTGCTTCATAAAGTGCATCATCCGCACCTTTGATCAATTCTGCAGCCGTGGCTCCATCATCCGGGAAAGAGGCAACCCCGGCTGAGAAAGTGACCTTATTGTGAAGTTGTCTATGGCCGAAGTCATACATTTCCAGATCGTGGAGCAGATTATTGACAATACGTGCCGTATCCTCTTTGTCAATCTCAGGACACATAACAATGAATTCATCCCCGCCGTAGCGTGCGATAGTATCGGTATCTTCAAAATGCTCTTTGAAGATCTCGGCCAGTTTAATCAGTAGTTGATCCCCGACTTGATGCCCTAGTGAATCATTAAAATCCTTGAACTTGTCCAGATCGATAATCGTGATCGAAATACTGTGTTGAAAACGGCGGGCTCGATTCAGCTCTTCCTGCAGCCGATCCTTGAAGTAACCAATGTTGAACAGCTTGGTAAGCGGATCAGTAGAAGCGGAGAACGAAATCGATTCGAAACTGCGTGTGTTGTTAAGCGCAACCGCAGTCATCGTTGAGACGACGCCGAGCAGATTCTTTTCTCTCTCTTCAAATTCACTGTTCCGGCATATCGCGATCACCCCGAAGAGCTTATCCTGATAGAGCATTGGGTAGCATATGTCAGGGTTAAAACCGTCATAGGGTTCCTGCTTCATGCCAAAAAACTCGAATTCCCTGTTACCGATCGGCAACCTTTTCTCAGCCGTGAGTCCCACTTTACCTTCACCTAATTTATAGATAATCTTCGGGATCAAATTATCATCAATGCCGCGTTCTGCCACAATATTAAGACGCTTGCCCTTCTCATCATAAAGGAAAACAGCAAGTTCGTTTGTCTCAAGATAATTGGCAAGCAGACCGGTTGTTTCATTTGCTATCTCTTCGGGATTCAAGCGTGCAGTGAGTCGTATCATGGATGAAAACAACAGATTATTCATCGAATTTATTCGCTTGAGGTCAGCCTTTAAACGGTAGTTCTCACGCTTGTGCCTCTCCAGCTCATCGGCGAGAATATCGCTACGCACTCTCTTTTTCCCCGGCTTCTCACCACGTGTATAGATCGTAATGAATATCAGGATGATCATCAGCGATCCAATGCCGATCAGGAGAATGAAAGTCCCGGTGTCCATAATAACTGAATTTTATATGGATTTCAAAAAAAGTCAACAATATCCTTAATTTTCCATGGTGATGGTCAGCAAGAAGTTCAATCGAAACCTTGACGTGACGCACTAATTGAGTAAAATAGTTAACTTTATTGATATTTGCGGCATTATGAATCCCATGAAGATGAAGACAATCGGATTGCTTCTGATATTCTTGACCCAAATACTATACGCGCAACTACCTGACAGCGATGGATATGAGCAGGTACTGGAAATTGCCAGAGAAGACTATCGAAATCAAGCATATGCCAACTCAATAGGGCAACTCGAGACGATTCTGCCATATCTCAAGGGAAGTGAGTTGGTCGACGCACATATCTTTCTTGCATTCAACTACGTACGGCTCGGCGACACGACTACTGCAGTCGAGCATTTCAAAGATGCACTGACCACTGATCCTAAGCTTCAGCTGAAACCCTATGACCCGTCCCCCGAAATAGTAATCGTCTATGAACAAGCCAAACAGGAAAAGGCGCATGAGTTGGCCGGTTGTTCCTGTTTCATTCCCGGCATTGGTCAAATCCTCAGGGGCGATACTGAAAGCGGCGGTGTCATAATTGCCGGATCGGCGATCAGCCTGGCTGGCACGCTTCTGTCTTGGTCCATTGCTGACGGGAAACGCAGTAATTACCTCTCTATTGGCCCTGCGGATCTGGACAGAATTGAAGAGGCGTATGATGAATATAATCGATGGCGCAAGATAACTGTCCTTTCTGCAACCGTCTTTGTTGGAATCTATCTCTATAGCATCGTTGACGCGATGATCGTGAGAAGCGATTCAAAGTTGTCTAATGCCGAAGACGAAACAGGAATGATCTTAGAACTTAATGGAGACCAGGTCAACATCGGCTATGTGTTTAGACTTTAGAAAACGACCGCTACTCATACCAGTAGTTTGCGTGCTCGCGCTCACCTTACAAACCTGTTTGGACGCACCACACGACAACATCTACGACCCCGAGAATCCAAACAAAGTCCACGTTTCGCTCAACGTGAACGAAATTGGATTGTACGAGCTACAGGGAGCCATTGTCAGCCTGTTGTGCGAAGATACGGTAGCCTATTCAGACACAACTGACGAACAGGGTACAGTCGAATTTGAAGAAATGAATCCGGGCATTTACTATCTCCGGGCTGAAGCAACGTATTTTTCGGCGGTCCAACAAGGTCCGGACAGTCTATGGGCAAGTGACGAAGTCAACTACAGACTTGAGTTGCGAACCCTTGATTTTGAAGACGACATCCCTGGGACACATTCACCGCATCGCTTTGCTGCTGAAACCGGTACATGGGCGATCGGGGAAGATGACGGGCAATCTGAAGCACATTCAGTCCCCAACGTATATCAAGGTATCGACAGCAGTTCCCAGGAAACTGCTTTGTCGCTGTGTGACACTGAAGCTCAATATTTCCTAATCGAGACAGCATTAAAGGTGGATACCGCATCTGCAGAAAACTGGCAGGTAGGCATTGTATTCAGATACGAGGACGGGGATAATTGTTACATATTGCTGCTCTCTTGCAACACAATAAACTGCTACCGCCGAACTGGCGGCCAGCAAACTCTGATGCACACGGCAGCAATCGAGATGCACGTAGATGAATGGCACACAATCATGGCCGAGCGTCGTGATGGAGAGAATTACATAAGAATCAGAATTGATGATTACCTGTTATTTTCGATATACGACGATATGTTGGCCGGAGGGCAAGTTGGATTGATTGTTTCCAACGGCGCTGATTCTTCGCCGGTAATCGTCAATTTCGACGACGTGACCATAGATGTCACCAATACTCATATACAACAATAAAACCCCAGCAATGGTATTTGACGACCCTGCAACACCATTGCGCAGCCAGGTCAATTTTGCTCATGCTTTTGTGCAAGTTTGATCCTCCCATCAGAACAAAACCATACCCTACCTGGTAATTACGGAATTCTAGGTACTTGACACTTAAGTGTTAATGTATATAATAACCATGGGGAATTAGCAATGACCGACAAACATTCGCCACAGCGGCAGCCTACGCAAAAACACCTCAGCATACGCAACAAGATGGTGCTGAGCTTCGGCATACTATTTGCCGTGACCCTTGTCACTTTGAATGCGGTGAGCATGTTCGGCGTACCTTTCACTTCTTTCCAGGGTACATACGGGATTGAACGCGCTAAAGCAATGCGCGACCTGGACCTTATCGCCGGGCTCAAGCAGGAGCGACTTCATGTATGGATCGGCGAACGCAAAGGCAATATGCATATGATTGCGCACTGCGAGAAGATCGTCGGCTCAATCGGCGGCCTCAAACAAGTGATTGCACAGAAAAGTCTGACGCCCAACCTACCCACATTTAAAAACGTCGTGCAACGTGACCAGAATTATTCTATACTACGTAAGGAACTGCTGCTAATGCTAGAGATATATCCCGAGTACAACACACTCTGCCTTATCGATGCCCAGCGTGGCTTCTGCATAGTGTCCACCGATACTGCGCATTTAGGAAAACACGTATTCCACAAACGATTCATCCGCGAAGCGATCGACAACATTCACGGTGAAGCTGTTGATCTCGAATTGCATCCCATATCCCAGAAGCCCAATATCGTATTCACACGTCTCATAAGTGACAATGCGGCAAGACCCATGGCGGTGCTGGTTGCGCATGTCGATGCCGATGCATTCGTTAGGCCGATGCTATATGTCGGCGAAGAACTCGGTAAGAGTGATGAAGTCATGATCCTCGACGAGCACGCGCGTCCGCTGGTTACATTGAAGAATCCGATGGCCAACGGCGAAAAGGCAAGGATGCTTGTGGACACTATCGCTACACAGGACGCAGCGCTCGTTACCCAAGGCAGGGACGGTATCATAGCAACCAAGGATTACCGCGGCGTACCGGTGTTGGCAGCGTACCGGTACATCCGGATTGCGCCGAACCGGGGCATGGGACTGATCCTAAAGCGCGATCAAGCGGAGATGATGCGCAGCATCTGGGAGAGAATCGCTTACTCTCTTGTCGTTGCGTTATGCGGTATCCTTGTCGCGCTCCTTCTCACGTCCTGGAATGCAACCCGGATATCAGAGCCCATCATCAAATTGAGCAATACGGCACGGGCAGTTGAGGATGGAGACTTAACGGCGCGCGCATCAGCAACAACCAATGACGAGGTCGGCACTCTGGCAACAGTCTTCAATTCAATGCTCAACCGCATCCAGCAGTGGCACGCGGAACTGGAAAAAGAGGTCGAGATACGGAGCCTGGCACTCAGGAAGATCAACAGGGAATTGGAGGAAAGAATCATCCAGCACGAGCGTGCTGAAAACGCGCTCAGGGAAAGCAAGGAATTCGCCGAGAAACTCATCAACCTGATGCAGGACGGCTTCGCGGTCTTTGACACAAAGGGCGTGCACATAAGCGTCAATCCTTCCCTATGCCGTATGACCGGATATTCAGCGGAGGAATTGATCGGCACCGGACCTCCATATCCTTACTGGCCTAAGGAAGAGATAGAGAAATTTCAGACTTCCTATAGAGAGATGCTGCTCAGCAAACCCAAAGAATTCGAACTGACGATGAAAAGAAAGAACGGTACCCGTTTCCCTGTACTTGTGACCCCTTCCCAGACAAAAGATGCGCAGGGCAACGTGAATTTCTATTTTGCTACGATCAAGGACATCTCGGAACAGAAGCGCGTGCTTGAAGCCTTGCGTCAGAGTGAAGAGAAATACCGACTGCATTTTGAGTATGCATCTGATATTATTTACTCGATCGACCGGGATCTGCACCTTCTCAGTGTCTCACCATCAGTAGAAAAAGTGCTTGGCTACAAACCTGAGGAACTGGTTGGCAAGCGCATCCCCGACCTGAATATCATCGCACCAGAGCACATGGATGCATTTACACGTGATCTATCCAAGATACAGGACGGTACACAAATACAAGCTCCTGTCTACGAATTCATAAGCAGAGCCGGCGAACGGAGATTCGGTGAAGTAAACAGTGCTCCTCTGTATCGTAACCGGAAGATCATTGGCGTAGTATCCGTTGCCAGAGATATAACCGAGCACATAAGAACCGATGAAGAATTGAAGAGAAGTAACCGTGCCCTGAGAATAATCAGCAACTGTAACATGACCCTGGTACGCGCGACCGAAGAGAAAGAGTTGCTTACGGAAATCTGCCGTTCGATCGCTGAAATCGGCGGATACATGCTCACGTGGGTCGGGTATGCCGAGGAAGACAAACACAAAAAGATCAGCGTTGCTGCATACTCGGGCAAGAAAATACAGCATATCAAACGTCAGAAATTGACCTGGGCAGATAACAACGACGGCAATAATCCTTTTGGCGTAGCGATTCGCACTAAGACTAATTACATGTGTCCGGATGCACAAAAGGCCGAAGAAGGTATGGCCGTTTGCCGCGAATTGTTGAAGCACGGTTTCAAATCACTGATGGTGTTACCTCTCGTGTACGGTGACAAGATCCTGGGTACCCTTAACATCCACTCTGCTACTGCCGACGTCTTTGATGAGCGCGAAATCAATCTGTTACAGGAACTCGCCGATGACCTGACTTACGGCATTCAGGCCTTGCGTGCCCATATC